>JBIKVX010000043.1:0-10721 GCA_044356625.1 Flavobacteriales bacterium
CACAAAACAACCAACTCGGTTCGCCAACGGCGTCGTGCCATTCCGGACAAGGGCCGTTGTTTATGCCAATGACTTTGATGTAACGTGCGACATTTACTTGTCCTATTCCGAAGCTCAATTGATCAATAAGCTCTCCTGAAGTTTGCTCTTCAATGTTCGGTTTCATCGTAGCGACTTTGTCCCACAATACCCCGTCGAAACTTGAATAAACTTCAACAGCCTTCGGACGGAAGATCCAAGCGTTCGCATAATGAAACCAACGCGTAGTCACGTGCTCGAAAGGCTTCACATCTCCCAAGTCAATCACCACTTCCATGTTCTTGCCCTGAACGCCTTGCCAAATGCCGTCTCTGAAATTCGCGGTGCCAATGCGTCCATCCACTAAGGCGTTTTCACCACCGCCGGGATAGTACACACTTGGTGTGTAGGACAGCGTTACTTTTTTGCCCGTTGCGAGGTTTGAAGTGTACACGCGTGATTCATTGAAAAATCCTGTGCTCCAAGGAAAATAATATTCAAAGTTCAGCGTGGTGTAGCGTTCACTTACAATGATTGGTTTGCTGTAGGTTTGGCTGGTTTCTTCTTGGTTTTTTCTGTAGTTAACAATGACTAAACTGTTCGTGCTAGTTACTGCTCGAACTTCAACCTCACCATTAGGCAATACCTGTGATCGGAAATTTAGAGGGACGTCTGGAAATCCGTATTTAATGTTCAACTGATCCAAGCGTTCGTAGTTCTTATTAACTCGAGCCGCAAAGGCTTCGTAATCGCGTTTCTTTGGTGCGGTCCACAACACTTCACTCAACGCGAGCAATCGCGGAAACACTTTGCTGTCTACTAGCTCTTGCGGTGCTCTCTCCGTCCACATATTTCCTTCCGCCCCACGAATGTATTGCGCTTCTTCTGGGGTCAATTCTGCAGGAAGCGGATTGAAGTTATAGACCTTTTCCATATTAATGTTATCGAGCCCATAATCTAGATAACAATGCGAGGTCGGACTCATCACTACGCCGTGCTTCTGCTTCGCGGCAGCAATGCCACCTTCCATGCCTCTCCAACTTTGAATCATGGCGTCGGCCGGAATTCCTCCTTCCAGAATTTCATCCCATCCAATGATCTGTCTTCCTTTGGTATAGAGGTATTTCGACATTTCTTCAATCAACCATGTTTGCAATTGCGCTTCATTTTTCAATCCGTGATCGTGCATGCGCTTCTGACACTTATCGCAATGCTCCCAACGAAACTTCGGCGCTTCGTCTCCGCCAATGTGAATGTACTTACTTGGAAACAACGCACAGACTTCATCCATTACGTCTTTCAAAAACTGAACAGTGCTGTCGTTCCCAGCGCAATAAATGTCTTTGAACACTCCCCATTCCGTTTCAACCGGAATGCTCTCTCCAGTGCAGCTGAGCCACGGATAAGCGCTAATGGCAGCAACCGAATGACCGGGCATTTCAATTTCAGGAATAATGGTCACATGCCTGGCTTGGGCATACGCAACAATGTCTTTGATTTGTTCTTGGGTGTAATAACCTTCGCTCACATGATTGCCGAACTTGTCCATGCGGTAAGAACCCAAGCGCGTAAGCTCAGGATATTTCTTAATCTCAATGCGCCATCCTTGGTCTTCGGTCAAGTGCCAATGCAGGACATTCATTTTGTAAAAGGCTAAGGCGTCTATGTACTTTTTCACAGTAGCAACATCCATGAAATGCCTTCCACAATCGAGCAGCATGCCACGGTGCGGAAAAGCAGGCGCATCTGAAATATCCATACACGGAATTTCAAAAGCGGAAAACGATTCATTCGTCTTGAAATACTTTGGCAACAATTGCTTCAAGGTCTGCATGCCGCGAGAAATGCCTTCTTCCGTGGCGGATGTTAATCGAATCTCATTTTCCCGAACGGTTAAGTAGTAGGCTTCGGTATTGGAAGGGATGTTTTTTGTAAGTTGGAAAATTACTTTTTTAGGTTCACGTTTTTCAACGCCTTGATTTGAAACTTCAATAACTGTTTCAGGTTCGTTTTCCTTCAACCAGGCATTGAAAAGATCTACTTCTTGATTGCATAAACCTTGAAATTCTGCGCGTGTGCCTGCTGTCCAAAGAAATCCTTTTCCGTGAACATAAGCAATGCTCGTTGGCATGGGAAGAAGGGTTTCAACTTGAGCGAACGTTGAAATGCCTTTCAACATAAAAACAACAAGAAGTGTTTTGAATAGAGGTTTCATAAAAGGAGTTTATCGTTCGAAATATTCGTGCGCTGCGATCAATGCTTTCAATGCAGCTGTTTCAGTTCTTAATCTATTCGCGCCCAGAGACAGCGCAGGTTCTTGATTCGCGAGTGCAATTTCATTTTTCGAAAAGTCTCCTTCGGGACCAATGAAGAGTGAAAGCTCAGCGTGTTTTTCTTTCCAGGTTGAAAGCTGAATTTTCTCTCCGTCTTCGCAATGCGCCAACAACTTTTTGCCGGGAGCTTGCTTCCACGCTTCGTTAAATTTTATGTCGAAATTTAATTGCGGAAGGGTGAACTGCATGCTTTGTTTCATAGCGGAAACAGCAACGCGCTCTATTCGCTCTGGTTTCATGCGAACGCGTTCGGAATGTTCACACACAAGGAAGGTGATGCTTCGAATACCAATCTCAACGGCCTTTTCCACCAACCATTCAATGCGATCGGCATTCTTCGTGGGAGCTACAAAAAGGTGTAAATGGGGATTCGTGTTTTCAATGGTTTCTCTAGAAAGCGTTGTTAAAGTGCAATGCTTGTCGACCTTGTCTAGAGCGGCTTCTATGCGTTCGCCTTTGCCGTTGGTGAAGGTTAATTTCACTCCTTCATGCAGGCGCAAAACTTTAATGTGACGGCTTTCTTCTTCGTTCAATTTCCAACTGCCGTCGTGTATTTCAGATGAAAAGAATAACATTGGAGCAAGTTAAGAAGGAAGCCGACAGGAATTGCCTAATTTTGCCGAGCAAATTTATTTCTATGCCAAACATTTCATCGAAGGCCGTATCCATGCCTTCTTCACCAATTCGTAAGCTGGTTCCATTTTCAGAAGCAGCGAAAGCAGCAGGTAAAACTGTCTACCACTTGAACATTGGTCAGCCCGATATTGAAACGCCAGAGATTGTGCGTGAAAAAATGAAGGCGCTTGATATAAAGGTGATCGAGTACAGCAATTCAGATGGAATTGGTTCATACAAAAAAGGGCTGACAGGTTATTACGCTTCGAAAGACATTGCGTTAACTCCGCAGCAGTTGATGATTACCACAGGTGGTTCAGAGGCGTTGATTTTCACGTTCATGACGTGCATGAATCCGGGCGACGAAGTGATTATTCCAGAACCGTTTTATGCGAACTACAACGGATTTGCGGTAATGGCTGGTGTGAATGTAGTTCCTGTTACTTCATACATTGAAACTGGATTCGCACTTCCTCCGATTTCAGCATTCGAAGAAAAAATTACCCCAAAGACAAAGGCAATCGTGATCTGTAATCCGGGTAATCCAACTGGATATTTATATTCAAAGGAAGAGTTAGAGCAATTGCGTGATCTTGTAATCAAGCACGATTTGTTCTTGATTGCAGATGAAGTTTATCGCGAGTTCATGTATGACGGAGCAATTCCACATTCAGTTATGAATTTGGAAGGATTAGACAACCACGCCATCATGATCGACAGCGTTAGCAAGCGTTACAGCATGTGCGGTGCGCGTATTGGTGCACTCGTTACCCGTAACGCAGAGGTCATGGCTATGGCCATGAAGTTTGCGCAAGCAAGACTTTCTCCACCAACATTCGGACAGATAGCTTCTGAAGCGGCATTGGAAACTCCACAAGAATATTTCGATGGGGTAGTGGCAGAGTACGTAAAGCGTAGAGATATTTTAGTGAGTGGATTGAACGCCATTCCTGGCGTTATGTGTCCAAATCCAAAGGGCGCATTTTATTGCATTGCTCGTCTTCCAATTGACAACGCAGATAAATTCTGTCAATGGATGTTGGAAGATTTTTCACACAACAATAAAACGGTGATGATGGCTCCAGCAACTGGATTCTACGCTACACCAGGCGCTGGAACCAATGAAGTGCGCTTGGCTTATGTGTTGAATGAGGATGCGCTTCGCAATGCAGTGGAGTGTTTACGTCACGCCCTGGAAGTTTATCCGGGAAGAACGCATTAATTTTTTTATTAAATTCGAAAAAAAAAATCTCTATGAAAAAAGGAATTTGGATTTTGTCGGTGATTATTTCCGTAGCACTTTTCTCTTGCACAGGAGAATCTGCGGGCGATGTGAATCAAGATCGTATTTACACGGAATACGAACAGTTTTACAATTCTAACTCAGGTGTAACCACAGTTGTAGCGAGATTTCGTTTTGGTGGTGCATTGGGTACTTTGTTGGAATTGGATTCAACGGACAATGTGACTTTTAACGGTGATGTCTTGCCTTACAATATTTTTTGGGGTGGGCATGCCAAGGACTATATAGGGAATATTGCTCCTGGGACGTTTGTTTACACCAATTTAGACGGAAATGTTTTTACTAATACAGTTCCTGCATTTGAGGCGATTGCGTTTCCTTCGGATTTTGTGGAGATTAGTCGTTCAGCTGCCTATGATTTTCAATGGGTGGGAACTGCTCTTTCTCAAAATCAAGAAGTGGGAGCATTTATAGGTTCTTGGGCTTGGGGTGACGATACATGGAATTTCACCAACAGTATAGGCGCAACCAATATGGTCTTTGGAATTAATTCATTGTCGAATCTTCCCTTAGGAACTTCAACAGTTTATTTAGATCGAGCTACGAAATCAACAAGCATTCAAGGGACATCCAAAGGAGGAGTGATTAAAGGAAAGTACAGAGCTCCGAATAGAGTTATTAATGTGATCAATTGATTTTATTGAGACGAAAATAAAAGGTATTCATTTCGAATACCTTTTTTATATTTTAGCATTCTAATACGTTGATTATGAAAAAGAAATTGTTTGTGCAGACTTTAGCGATTGGGCTACTTTTTTTTGTGTCAGGATGTAAGAAATATGATGAAGGCGGATGGGTATCTAAGGCAGAGAATCGTATAGTTGAGCACCCATGGAGATTAGAATCGTATTATGAAGATGGTGTAGAAAAGACAGGTCTTTTGTTAATTTCTAGTTTTACAGAATCATTCAATTCAGATGGGGCAATGTCTCGCAGCTTCATCGATTCCAATGGTGATTTAGTTACACAAGTTGGAACTTGGAATTTTGATAGCAATAAATATCAGATTAAACTAAATAGCGTCGGAAGTATCGAATTAACTAACGCAACCAGCACTGTTTCTACATCTGACTACAATATCATTCGTTTGAAAAATCACGAATTGTGGTACGAGTATGAGAACGGAGGTGTTCGTCATGAGTTTCATTTGATTAAATAGTTTGCCTCGGCTGATTGCTGAGAATAACAGAGTTTAAAGAACTCGGAATACCGTTCTTCGATTCTTTGCTTTTCCTTCTGGAGTTGCATTGGTTTCTATAGGTTGCGATTCGCCATACCCTTCAGATTCTATTCGCGTTGCAACAATGCCCTTCGATTCCAAATATGTTTTTACACTGAGTGCTCGCGATTGTGAAAGCTTCAAGTTAGCAGCTTCATCTCCATCGCTGTCCGTATGTCCTTCAATGCGAATGCGCAAAGTCTCATTCTTAACCAAAAGCTCGGTAAGCTTCGTCAACTCTATGAACGATTCGCTTTCGAGGTTTGAACTGTTTGTTTTGAAGAAAATATTTTCGAGAACTATAGTCGCTCCAGCATCCATTTTTTGAAGGGGAGCATCTTTTCGAAAGGGCTTCGTTTCTGTTGAGTTTGTAAGAGAAAAGTTAGACGAGTAGAAGAGGTAATTCTCTGAAGTTACATTTAGCGCATAATCATTTCCAATGGGTAAGCAAACAAGGTAGTATCCGTTTCGACTAGAATTGGAATATCCTTCGGCTACAATTTCGCCAGATTTCAAATTCATTAATTGGAATTTCCCATCCAAAGGTGCTTTGTTTTTGCTGTCATAGACATACCCTTCAACATAGTTTACAAATCGCGGTCTTACGTTTTCAGGAAGTTCGAAGGAATAAAGATCGAGCCCCCCATTTCCGCCTTCACGATTACTCGCCATTAAAGCAATATCTCCCTTTGCAGTCACTTGAATTGAATTCTCATTGGCTGAAGTGTTAATAGGATAGCCAAGATTAACGGGTCGGCTCCAGTCACCGTTCGATTGCAAGTGCGAAACGAAGATGTCTAAACCACCCATACCCGCGTGTCCATCTGAAGAGAAGTAAAGGGTTTGTCCATCAGGGTGAACGAAAACACTTTCTTCTCGTCCTTTGGTATTTACATAACCAGGAATCTCAGAAGGTTCACTCCAGTAGCCTTCATTGTTCAATTGGCTGTAATAGATATTTGGATTTTCTATTTTCCCACTTTTTCCTTTTTTTCCACGAATGAAATAAAGTTTTGTTCCATCTGCTGTAAGGCTCGGTTGAGTTTCCCAATTGTTTGAATTAATTCCTATTCCGAAATTTTCCGCAGGTGTCCAACCAGATTTGGTTCGGAATGAATAGAACAGATCGCAACTGCCAAGTCCGCTTCTGGTTTCACCATACTCCAATCCGGGTAATTCGCATGCTGTGAAAACAATTGTTTGTCCATCAGCACTTAACGTTGGAGCGCCTTCATTGTATAGCGTATTAATTGATGAAATGGGAACAGATTGCCCCCAGCCTTCGTTGAAATTTTTCACTTCGGTTCTTTCCGAAATGAAGAAATCTTCGTGCGATCCCTCGAAGGCCATTTTATCTTTTAACAAACGAGTAAATAGTAATGTTTTGCTATCGGCTGTTATGCATGGAAAGTACTCGTCGTTTTCTGTGTTAACCTGAGATCCCAGGTTTAACGGATTGAATGGCACCGGGTATTTCATGCTCTCTTTGGCGAATACACAGCTTTCTAGAATGAGTTGAGCGCGGTAATTGACATTGGGATTGGACTTTGGGATTTTAGTGTAGGACGTTATGGCCTTCTCGGCTTTATCATATTCCGCGACACTAAAATAACACTCCCCGAGCATGTAATATCCCATAGGGAAAATGGAGGCGTCAATTTTCAACCCTTTCTCTAATGCGTTAATTGCTTTTCTTTTGTCGCCCTGCTCGGTGTATATCTGCCCAAGTAAAAAGTGCGCCTCCGCAAATTCTTCTTCACTTTGAATGAGATCCTCTAAAATTAAAAGAGCAAGGTTGTTATTGTATGCGCCATAGGCTGTTATTGCCTCTTCATATTTCGAAATGGCTCGTTTGTTTTTTATGCTGTATTCCTTGTGGGGCTGAGCCAAGCAGGAATTAAAGGAAATAAGAATGGTCAATGAAACAAGCGCGATAAGAATTCTATTCATAGTAGTTTTTTACTGTTGGGTCGTTGTTACGAAATTCTTTGAAATAAAGTGATAACAGCAGGACTATCGAATTATTTTTGAACAATGCAAATTGTTTTACTTTCCGATACCCATAGTTACTTCGACTACCGATTGCAAGAACATTGCCGAAATGCCGATGAGATTTGGCATGCAGGTGACATTGGGTCGGAAGAGATAGTGACTCGATTGGAATCGATGGGTAAAGTCACTCGAATTGTATACGGAAATATCGACGATGCACGCGTTCGATCTATGACGAAAGAAGACTTGATTTTCGATGTGGAAGGGGTGCGTGTTTTCATGACGCACATTGGTGGAAGGCCGCCTTCTTATCCTGCGCGTGTTTCGAAAATTATTCAAGAGGAAAAAGTAGATGTCTTCATTTGTGGGCACTCGCACATTTGTTTAGCTGGAAAAAATCAGAAGCAAGGAAACCTTCATTTGAATCCGGGAGCCGCCGGCACGCATGGCTTTCATAAGGTGCGCACCTTAATGCGATTTCAAATTCAAAAAGGAAAAATCACGAATTTGGAAGTGGTAGAACTAGGACCGAGAGCTCAAAGAATTTCAGAAGAGATCTAGTTTTTTATTTTGAAGACGTACACGTCTTCGTTCGGCTTCTTCATGAAATATTCTTCACGAGCCAACTTTTCTAGCGCGAAACTTTTTGAGTTAATGCCTTGAAGTTGTATTTTCGCTCGTTGGTTGTCTTTTTCAAGTTGCAAAGCCTGTTCTCGTAACTTATGAAGCTCCCATCTCGATGAAATAATGAAGGGGATGTCAATGTTGTTTATGAAAAGATTATAAACGACAAATAACGCTATGGTCAGCAAATAGCGATTCTTGAAGAAATTAAACACCTTTTTCATTAAACTAATTTCGTGATTTTGTTTGAATCATTGCTGCCTTTTTCAGCATGTTTCACACAGGACGGTGTTATTTTAGCCATCCATGAGATATTTCAACGAGCAACTCGTTACGGACCTTGAGTTTCAAGAGATTCGAAATGTGCTGTCTTCCTTCGCGAAACAGCCAACGGCTGCTTCTGCGTTGAATGAACTTTCTCCCTATGGGAATTTCGATTTATGGAAATGGACCCTTGAGATTACGCATGAGCTAAAGGCACTTATGCAAAACGACATAGCCATTCCTGCACTGGATTTCAAAGAATTTGGCGAGGAGTTGAAATTGCTTCGTGTGAAAGATGCCGTTTTGGTGGAAGAGAGTTTCGCTAAAATTCTACAAGGTATTCGCATTATTGGTATGTTGAAGAATATTCCTGAAGAGGTGAGATTGTCGGTTCCTATTTTTAATCAATTGATTCAAAGTTGTGAGTACACAGATGAAATTGAAATTGAGATACTGAAAATTTTCGATGCGAAGTGGTTGGTTCGTGACGAAGCGTCGCATGAGTTGTCTGATATTCGACGGGAAATAGTTTCCACTCGAAGAGAAATTTCGAAGAACTTTTTGAGAGTTATGAAGGATTGTCAAGGAAAAGGGTTTCTTGGCGATACGGGTGAATCTTATTTGTTAGATCGAAGAGTACTGAGTGTGTTGAGTGTATATAAACGAAAGGTTCCTGGGAATGTCTTGGGAACAAGTAAGACTGGCGTGTTGACCTACATTGAGCCAGGTGTAAATACACTTTTGAATTCGCAATTGGAAATGCTTTTTGGAGATGAACGTGGAGAAATTCGCAAGATTCTTCAGCGGCTCACGCGTTACCTTTCAGGACATGCAGTTATGTTGAAGTCAGTATTAGATACCCTTCTTCAACTCGATAATATTCAGGCGCGTGTTCGTTTGGCCATTTTAATGAATGCGCAAAAGGTTCAATTCGTTTCAGAGCCAATTGTGAAACTCGACAAGGCTTTTCACCCTTTGCTTTTGTTGAAGAATTCAGAGCGAGGAAAAAAGACCATTCCGCAATCTTTGGAATTGAATGCGCAGCAGCGCATGATGGTTATCTCTGGTCCAAATGCGGGAGGAAAAAGTATAACCTTAAAAACAGTCGGACTTATTCAATTGATGTGGGAATGCGCATTGCTTGTGCCCGCAGATGAGTCGAGTGTCTTGAGTCGCTTCGATTGTATTCTCACGGACATTGGCGACAATCAGAGTATCGAGAATCAACTTTCAACGTATTCATATCGCTTGAAGCGCATGAAGTTTTTCTTGGATTCTGCGAATAGAAGATCACTCATTTTGTTAGATGAATTCGGAACGGGATCAGACCCCGAATTGGGAGGCGCCTTGGCCGAAGTGTTCTTCGAAGAGTTGTATACACGCAAATCTTTTGGTGTGATTACCACACACTTTTCACCCATAAAAATTAAGGCTTCGCAATTGCGCAATGCGGTGAATGGTTGTATGCTTTTCAATACGGAAACATTGGAGCCAACCTATATGTTAAGCGTCGGTGAGCCAGGTTCTTCGTTCACCTTCGAGGTGGCGAAGATGAATGGAATTCCGGAAGATTTATTGGATCGTGCGAAGAAGAAATTAAGCAAGCAGAAAATTGAAATGGACAGTTTGCTTTCCGATTTACAAAGACAGAAATCAGAATTGGAGCAAGGAATATCTGAAGCGAATAAACGAGAGGTGAGTGCAAGAAAAGAGGAACAATCTTTTCAATCTAAACTAGAAAAGCTACAAGATAAATTAGACAAACAGCACGTGACTTCCGAAAGAAATAACAAGTATATTATTTTAGGAAAGAAGGCCGATCAGTTGGTAGAGAAATTCAATCTTCGCGCGAAGAACAAAGATGTATTAGAAGAGTTGAAAAAGTTTGTTGCGGTTGAAAAAACAGAGCGTGAAGAATCTCGAAAGAAGAAGAAGGTCCTAACAGAATCTAAGGTGAAGACTGCTATTAAGGAAAAAGTTATTCAAGACCGAAAAAAGATGATTCCAGGAGCAACGGTTCGCTTAGAAAAAACGCAACAAGTCGGCGAGATCTTGGAAGTATTAGGCGAGACGGCAACAGTTGCCTTTGGTGTGTTTAAGACGAAAGTAGAGTTAGGAAAACTGTTGTTGATTCGTTAATTCTTCGGCGTAAGCTTCAATGCCTTTCCTAGTTCAATCATGTGAGCAAATGCCTCTTCAAAATTGTTCTGAATTTTCCCGTCGAGAATAGCATCTTTAATCGCATTTTTAATTTCTCCAACTTCTTTACAAGGCTGTAAGTTGAACGTTTCCATTACAAGTTCACCACTTACGGGAGGTTGAAAATTTCTTACGCGATCTTTCTCTTCCAGCT
>JBIKVX010000067.1:0-8804 GCA_044356625.1 Flavobacteriales bacterium
AGAAAAAAAAACGACGGACGAATTTGAGTTAAGCCCGGTATCTTCCGGAAATTCAACAATTTTCGAAGACGATGATTTGGGCGATTTAGGAATTGAAATTGCACCACTTATTCAAGCCGAAGAACTCAGTTCCGAAGAAATTGAAAGCACCGAATTTGGCGATTACGATCCAAAGCTAGATCTCTCTCGTTATCAACTTCCTTCCATTGATTTACTTCAGAATTATGGCGGAAATGGCCCTCAGATTTCGAAGGAAGAACTGGAAGAAAACAAGAACCGAATCATTGAAACACTCAATCATTATAAGATTGAGATTGCCAAGATTAAGGCTACCATAGGGCCCACAGTTACCCTGTATGAAATCGTTCCAGCACCTGGGGTTCGGATTTCTAAAATTAAAAGTTTGGAAGACGACATTGCGCTTTCCCTAGCTGCATTGGGCATTCGTATCATAGCCCCTATTCCTGGAAAAGGAACAATAGGTATTGAAGTTCCGAACAGCAGACCCGACGTCGTTTCTATGCGATCGTTAATTGCCAGTGACAAGTTTCAAAATGCCGACATGGAACTTCCATTGGTATTGGGCAAGACAATTTCAAACGAAATCTATGTTACTGATCTTACTAAGATGCCTCACTTGCTTATGGCGGGAGCAACAGGACAGGGGAAGTCTGTTGGACTGAATGCTATCTTGGTTTCATTGCTCTACCGCAAGCATCCTTCGCAGGTGAAGTTTGTCCTAGTTGACCCGAAGAAAGTTGAGCTTACACTGTTCAATAAAATTGAAAGACACTTCTTAGCGAAGTTACCCGACGAAGCGGAAGCGATTATTACCGACACAAGTAAAGCTGTGAAGACGCTCAATTCATTGTGTGTTGAAATGGATGAGAGGTATGAGCTGCTTAAAAAAGCTGAGTGTCGCACTATTAAAGAATACAACGTTAAATTCATAGCCCGCAAATTAAATCCCAACAACGGACACCGATTCCTTCCATACATTGTTCTAGTTGTTGATGAGTTCGCAGATTTAATTATGACCGCCGGACGCGAGGTTGAAACACCCATCGCACGTTTGGCTCAATTAGCCCGCGCCATTGGAATTCACTTGATTATTGCCACTCAGCGTCCTTCCGTAAATATTATTACCGGAACTATCAAAGCTAACTTCCCGGCGCGCATAGCGTTCCGTGTAACGTCTAAGATAGACTCACGAACTATTCTTGATGCTGGAGGCGCCGATCAATTGATTGGGCGCGGAGATTTGTTGCTCAGCACAGGAAATGAACTCATTCGTTTGCAATGTGGATTCGTTGACACACCAGAGGTTCAAGCCATTACAGAATTCATTGGAAGTCAGCAGGGTTATGCTCATGCTTTCCATCTTCCTGAAGTTGCTGATGAAAATTCAATGGAATTAGGTAATTTTGACAACTCGGAACGTGATTCATTGTTTGAAGAAGCGGCGAAGGTCATTGTTTTAAGCCAACAAGGATCCGCATCTCTTCTTCAACGCAAACTGAAATTGGGTTATAACAGAGCAGGCAGATTGATAGACCAATTGGAAGCTGCTGGACTTATTGGCCCATTTGAAGGAAGCAAGGCTCGGAAAGTTTTAATACCCGATGAGATAGCTTTGGAACAGTTCTTGAAAACACTGCGTGATTAATAAAAAAACAAAATGAAAAATCTACTTCTTGCTTTTGCACTTCTTGCAACATTCTCTATTCAAGCGCAGACCTCTAAAGAAATCTTAGATAAGATTTCGACGAAAGCCAAATCATGGACAACCACTTCTTCAGACTTCAGTTCTGAATTAAGCAATCCAAAAACCGGCAAAGTTTCTAAACAAAACGGCACAGTGAAAGTAAAAGGAAAAAAATACCAACTTGCGCTTCCTGACTATTCAGTTTATTGCGACGGAGCAACGGTTTGGACGTACAATAAAAAATCTAACTCTTGTTCAATCGATTATCTTGCTGATGTAAAAGATGGCGGATTTGACCCTTCTGAAATGTATACCATTTGGAATAAAGACTTCAAACATGAAATGAAAAACACCAATGCAAATGTTGATGGCGTTGCTTGTTATGAAATTGCTCTTTACCCTTTGAATCCAAAATCGAAATCTTTCCACACCGTGACTTTATTCGTAGACAAAGCGAAAATGGAATTGGTAAAGGTGAACGTGAAGACTCGCGAGAATGCAGATGTAACTTACAAAATCAAAAATTTCAAAGCGAATCCAGCCCTTAATGACGGAGACTTCAAATTCAACCAAGCTGGATTTCCAGGGGTGAAAATGGTGGACAACCGCTTGTGAGCGGATGACACAAAACGTTGTGATGACAATCTTCGATTGATGACCGCAAGCGGATGACGCTAAGCGATGGGGGACTTTAGAATATTTAGAGTGTGCTCTTCAGGAGAATTTGGTTCGACCTGAAAGTCGTATTCCCAGGATGCGAATTTCGGAAGACTCATAAGAATACTTTCAGTTCTTCCTCCGGTTTGAAGGCCGAAAAGTGTTCCTTTATCACACACCAAATTAAATTCAACATATCTGCCTCTGCGGAGCAGTTGCCATTGTTTCTGGCGCTCGGTGTATTCAGAATTCATGTTGGCCTCAACGATTGGTAAATAGGCCTTGTTGAAGGTGTGACCAACTGCATTGTTGAACGCCCAAAGCTCTTCCATCGACTTCTGTTCTGATGGCTTTTGATAGTCATAGAAAATTCCACCGACACCGCGCGTTTCTTTTCTATGTGGAATATAAAAATACTTATCGGCCCACTCTTTAAATTCTGCGTGATTCATGTTGTGCCCCTCGCAGACGCTTTTCATTTCATTATGAAAAAAAAACCGCTGTTCTTCGTTAACATATATGGGCGTTAAATCAATTCCTCCCCCTATCCATTGGTCTCCAGCATCGCTTTCAAAATAGCGAACGTTCATGTGAACGATTGGAACATGAGGTGAAAACGGATGAATAACAAGAGATACTCCTGTTGCGAAAAAAGTCTTAGCGTCGGGATGCATACGGTCTTTCATCATAGGAGGAACAGGTCCTGTTACTGCTGAAAAATTAACTCCACCTTTCTCGAATAACGTTCCGTTCAGAACACGAGTTCTTCCACCACCGCCGCCTTCATGCTTCCATAAGTCTTCGCGAAAATCAGAACCGTCGAAAGTTTCCAACGCTGCACAAATACTGTCTTGGATCTCTAATAAATCGTTAACTACCTTTTTCTGAAATGGTGTTAAACTTATTTCGATTTGTTCTTCAATCCCCATCTTCCATTCATTTTTTGAACCACATTCACGTATGCGTTTTCATAACCAGTCTCTGGGCCCGTTTTAAAAAAATCGAATCCCATAAATATCAGTCCGGGGCATTCAATATCATTCAAATGATTGTTCAAATCTGTACCGAACATTTTAAGTCCTGTTCCATAAAAAATAATTACATCGTGCATTATTGCTGAAAACTCATCTGGCTCAGCCCTGAAGCTCTTCCTATACTGGGCAATCCACTTTAGGTGATCTAAATTATAATAATCCAACATAACCGATTTCGTTCCAGAAAATTTCACCGTAGTTTTAGAATCTGATTTCAGCTTGTCATCAGAAGCATAATTATCCCCTCCGATAATATTTACATCTAAGCCGGTTAAAGCCGATGAAACAGATGCGCTTAACTTCCTATCGGAATTCATGTCTAAAATAACCACCTTCTTATTTTGACTTTTCACAAACTCATTTAAATTAATGGCATCTACAGTCACATCAAACATTTTAAGTGAATCTGTCCCGCCATCGAGAAATCCCGCCTTTGCCGCGGACACGGAAAAATCATCTTTTCCCTTGCTATACGTGCCTACAATAATCGCATCAGGAAATTCTCTTTTTGCATAGCCCGCCAAATAGTACCATTGCGAATTCGAACCTGGATAAGCCTTACTCATGTGCTCAGTCAATAGCAAGACTTTATTGCTGATTTTTATCGGCACCACCAAATGAGAATTACGACCATCTACCCATTTTGCAACTTCAACCAAGGGGTCTTTGAACAACGGGCCAATAACCAAATCAACATCGTTCTCCTCTAATCGTTCAACGACATTTGTTCCATTGGCAGCGCTATTCCCAACGTCATAAATGCTTATTGTAGCGCGCACGCCACTTTTACCTAATGCTGTCTGAGCCATCATTGCGCCTCTGTACATGCTAATTGCTACATTTCGAAGTTTAGCAGAGCGCTCGTCAAGTGAATCAGCACTTAATCGATACGTTGAAAATGGTAACAACAAGGCAATAGAATAAACGTTCTTTTTCTTTGGCCCAACGCTATCAGGAACTTGAACACTTAACTTGGTGCTGTCCCCGTCAGCAAACACAGCTTTATTGAAAGATGTATCCTTCTTCGCAGGGATTAACACTTCCATTTTCGCGTCTGCGGGTAAACATATTTTCTGTCCTACCTTCAAAGCAGGCGTCAATCCTGGATTTATCGCCTCTAATTGAGTCCCAGTTAAACTGTACTTTTTCGATATTCCGAATAAGGTTTCCCCGGAAGCAACCACGTGATAATTATTGCAATTTTGACCAAACGAAAGCATGGCAAAAAAAACAAAAACGAAAAGAAATTGAAATTTTCTAAAATAAAATCCGCGTGCCATTTCCATTCAATTATCTTTTATTGATATAAAGGTAAGAATTTTTATTCCCATTCTATCGTTGCGGGTGGTTTACTGCTAATATCATAGACCACGCGATTCACTCCTTTCACTTTATTGATGATATCGTTGCTCACTTTTGCTAAGAATTCATAAGGCAAATGAGCCCAGTCTGCGGTCATACCGTCGGTGCTTGTAACAGCTCGCAATGCCACTGCATTCTCATAAGTGCGCTCATCGCCCATAACGCCTACACTCTGAACAGGAAGAAGGATTGCGCCCGCTTGCCAAACTGAATCGTAGAGATTTGCTTCTTTCAAACCGTTGATCCAAACAGCATCTACTTCTTGAAGCACACGCACTTTTTCGCGGGTGATATCTCCTAAAATTCGAATGCCCAAGCCTGGACCTGGGAATGGATGACGAGATAAAATTGCATTTGGAATTTCAAGCTCGCGCCCAACTCTTCTGACTTCGTCTTTGAACAACAAGCGAAGCGGTTCAACCAACGAAAGCTGCATGTAATCTGGAAGACCACCTACATTGTGGTGACTCTTGATGGTTTGCGAAGGGCCACCTGAAACAGAAACCGATTCAATCACATCTGGATAGATGGTTCCTTGTCCGAGCCATTTAGCGCCTTCCACTAATTTGCTTTCCGCATCGAACACATCGATGAAGGTTTTGCCAATGGCTTTTCTTTTTGCTTCAGGATCTGATAAACCTTCCAAAGCGTCGTAGAACATATCGCTTGCATCTACGCCTTTGACGTTCAAACCTAAATGCATATAGCTGTCTAAAACGCTTTCGTATTCGTCTTTGCGAAGCAATCCGTTATTCACGAAAATGCAATACAAATTCTTTCCAATGGCTTTGTGAATAAGCACTGCAGCAACGCTGCTGTCTACGCCGCCGCTTAGACCAAGGATTACTTTATCGTCACCTAATTTAACTTTCAGATCGGCAATGGTTTCGTCTGCGAAAGAAGCAGGCGTCCAGTCTTGTTTACATCCGCAAACATCAACAACGAAGTTCTTCAGCATGGTTCCGCCGTCGGTTGAGTGAAAAACTTCCGGATGAAATTGCACTCCAAAAACAGGCCTGTCATTGAAGGCGTATCCCGCAACTTTTACATTCTCTGTGCTGCAGATGATATCCATGTTTTCACCCAGACCTGTAATCGTATCTCCATGCGACATCCACACTTGTGAATTGTCTGGAATACCCTGGAATAAAACATGATTCGATTGATGACTAATTAAGTTTGCACGTCCGTATTCGCGGTGCGTGCTGCGCTCAACTTTTCCTCCGTTCAGTTGCGCCATGAGTTGTGCACCGTAGCAAATTCCCAACATGGGTAAATTCGGATTAATATCGAAAACCGCAGGTAGCGGGGCGCCTTCTTGATGAACGCTGTATGGACTTCCAGAAAGAATTACACCTACACAATTTTCTGGGATTGAAGTCACCTTGTTCCAAGGCTTAATCTCACAGTAAACGTTGTGTTCGCGCAAGCGACGTGCAATAAGTTGGGTGACTTGCGAACCGAAGTCGAGGATAAGAACTAATTGATGCATGCGCGCAAATTTACGATGTAAATTTGTTGTCATGGAAGAATTATTACCGTTGATGAACAACTACAAGTTAGTCTTGGGATCGGGCTCTCCGAGAAGGAAGGAATTGTTAGCTAGCATGGGATTAACGTTTGAAGTTCGCGTATCGGATGTAGACGAAAGCATTGATCCTTCTTGGCCTTTAACGGAAGTAGCACAGCGCTTGGCGGAAAGGAAAGCCGAGGCTTTGTTGGAAACCGCATCAGCAAACGAATTGGTGATAACCGCAGACACCGTAGTTCATGTTGAAGGAGTATTGTTAAATAAACCAGCAGATTTCGAGGAAGCATTAAGTATGCTGAAGCAATTGAGTGGAAGAAGTCATGAAGTGTATACGGGCGTATGCATCTCCACTTCCACCTGGAAACATTCGTTTACCGATTGCACGAAGGTGACCTTTGCAGAGATGAACGAATCGGAGCTTCGCTTTTACATTGAGCATTACAAGCCATTCGACAAGGCAGGAAGTTATGGCGCTCAGGATTTTATTGGTTTAGTTGGAATAGTGAATTTGGAAGGAAGTTATTTCAATGTCATGGGATTGCCTACGCACAAGGTCTTTGACGCGTTGAAGGAGCACTTCGGGAAGGGATAGAAAAAAAATTTGAAATATAGGAATGTCGGTTTACATTTGCAATCCTCGTAAAAGAGGATCAGCCGTTAGGAAAGGTGGGTGAGTGGCTGAAACCAACAGTTTGCTAAACTGTCGTACGGGAAACTGTACCGGGGGTTCGAATCCCCCCCTTTCCGCGAAAATTATGCCGACGAAATGTCGGCATTTTTTTTCTAGAAGATTATTCTTTTTCATTCAGATGAATGAATCTTTCAGTCGGGGTGAATGATTATTCACCCCGATGGGATTATCTTTATGACTATGAAAAATTTACTTCTAATTATTTCAATTTCTTTATTCACTGTTCTGTCTCACGGACAAATTTCTGATTTCGAGAAATTCAAACAGCAAAGAGAAAAAGAAATGAATCAGTTTGAACAGAAAGTCAATCGCGAGATGGACTCGCTGAGAACGGCGCATGACAAGGCCTTTGCGAAAATGTTAGAGGGCAATTGGAAGCGAGAAGACCTCTTTCCTTCTAAACCAGCGAGTGAAAAACCGAAGCCAACGGCACCGCCGGTGTTTAAACCTGATGACAAGCAAGATGCAGAGCAAGATGTGATACAAGATGCGGAGCAAGATGTGATACAAGATGCTGCGCAAGATGTGATACAAGATGCTGCGCAAGATGTGATACAAGATGCGGAGCAAGATGTGATACAAGATGACAAGCAAGATGTTACACAAGATGCTGCGCAAGAGGAAAAGGCAGAGGAATTAGCTTTTAACAAAGCGTTTCAATTTCAGAATGAAAGTTTGTTTGGGAATGAATGGAAAATGATTTTGTTAGCAAGCAAGTGGCCCACGTTGAAAGGCAGTCCAGATCCGAGTTCAATCACGGATTATTGGAAGAGTTGTTCGAAGAAAGAATATGATTTAATGTTGGCGTATTTCAATTATCAGAAAAAAGAATTTGGACTTTCAGATTGGGGAGTTTACCAGATGCTTCGGTCAGTTGCGAAAAGTAATTTCACTAGGGAGAATGATCAGAAATTATTCATGTGGTTTGTGCTGGTGCAAATGGGATACGACACCCGAATTATGTATGGCGAAAATCAGATTGTTCTCACGCTTCCTTTTAAGGACATGCTTTACAGAAAATCGTATTTTGAATTTAACGGAAACAATTATTTTGTTTTGGAAGAGAAATCACCAAGTGCCCTATACACCTATTCTTCTCAGCATGAAAGCGCGAAGAGTCTATTTACGTTAGCAAATACACCTTCAGCCAAATTTCCTGAACAATGGACTGAACGCGGATTCGATTTTAAATTCAATCGGAATGCGGAACACGTTAGTCTTCCTTACTTAACGCATCGAACCACCTTCAATGCGACTATACCCCAGACGGAATTGGACTATTATTTCGGTCAGTCTTTGCCCGCTTCCTTCAAGGAGAGACTGCACAAAGCGCTAGATGCAAAACTTCAAGCCTGCGGAAGTGAGCGCGAACAGGTTCGTTATTTATATGCTTTGGTTTGTCAGAGTATACCTTACAAAACGGATCAGGATCAATTTCAATATGAAAAATTCTGTATCCCTGAAGAAGTCTTGGCTTATCCGTTTGCCGATTGCGAAGACCGCACGTTTCTCTTGAATGCGCTTGTTACAGAATTGGTGGGAGTTGAAACCATTGGATTGAATTATCCTGGTCACGTAGCTATGGCGGTGCGATTGAAAGAGCAGAAAAATTCAGACGCCATTATTCAATTCAACGGGAAAAATTACATCTACTGCGACCCGACATACATTGGCGCTGATGTTGGTATGATGCCGGATTCTTATCGTGGGGTGAAGCCGGAAGTGATTCGTTAAAATGTTTCCCGCAATTTCAAATTTGATATTATATTAGTGTCACCTTAACATCAAGACTATGAGACACTTCCTTGTGATTTTACTCTCTAC
>JBIKVX010000253.1:0-3039 GCA_044356625.1 Flavobacteriales bacterium
CAGCTTCGTAATCGGTCATGTATTCATTCTTCGGCTTTACACCAAAAGGCGCGTCAACAAAATCGTTCCGATTGGGTTCTTTTCCTGAATGAGCAACAGAACCGTATAGCGAAAGCGATTTATTCATAAAATAACGAACACCAACTTTCGGGTTAAAAAACTGCGCAGAAGTATTCACATCATAAGCGCGTTGGTCGTTATCTGTTCCCTTTGTCTGGTATGAAATAAATCGCGCCTGTAAGTCGGCATTCACAACTATTTTTTTCGGTATAACCACCCACTCTATTTTCGAAAAAGCATTCGCATCGTATTTGTCCGATTGACCGTAATAATACTGATGATTCATTTCAAAAATCAACGGATTACCTGTGGCGATTACCTTTCCGTAATGCTGGCCGTTGTAGTGATTCGCTCCAAATCCCGTTGTGCTTGTGAAGTTGTTTGTCTTCAATACATATGAAGCGGTAACGCCATAAAAATTATTGTTCAACCAACGTCTTCGGGCCAAATTCGTAGTGGCAATGGTGTCGCCATTTACAATCTGTGGAAGCAAGTTGTAGTTCGCTAAATCTTGATCTGTCTTGAATTGTTCGAAATATCCTTGACCGTGTGTAAAGTGTGCCGCAGCGCGAAATTCATGTGTTACCCCATTCTTTTTCTTCGATGAAAAATAATGAGCTTGCGCGTGGTCTTGTGCGTAATTATCAATTTCGTTTTCGTACAAATACGCATTGTATGATCTTCCTGAATTCAAAAGATTATCTGTATCGGCTTGCGATAATCCATTCCTTCCTGCAAAATTTAAAATATCCGAAGTCGTCCCATAAAGCTTTTCATACGGCGTTCCGTTCCAGGCTTGATAAGTATTTTCCTTTCCACCAAAAACAAAAACCGTCAATTCACTTTTGCGATTTTCCTCTTGAGTCAAACGCCATTTCCCTTTGGTGAAGTAAGAAAACAATCGGGTCACAGCGCGATCAATGTATCCGTTCGATTGAATATTACTTACGCGAAGGTTGTACTCAAATTTGGGACTTCTTCTGTTGCCTAATTCAATCATCATCTTGTAACTCCCAAAAGAGCCTCCACCAGGATTTATCCGAATGAAATTTCGTTCTAAATCTGTGTCAGTATCCATGTGAATGCTTCCACCAAAAGAACCTGTTCCGTTTGAAGAAGTTCCTATTCCACGTTGAATTTGAATGTTGGAAGTTGAAGAAGCCAAGTCGGGCGTATTCACCCAAAACACTTGCTGACTTTCAGGATCGTTTAAAGGCACTCCGTTAATGGAAACGTTCACACGCGTTGGATCACTTCCACGAATCCAAAGTCCTGTGTAACCTATGCCGTTTCCAGCATCGGAAGTAACCGTTAATGAAGGAGTAAATCTCAAAAGAAAAGGAAGATCAACTCCTGTATTTATTTTTTCAATGTCCTTTGGAAGAAGATTCGTCACCGCGAAAGGCGAAGTTTTATTGGCCGACCATACGTCGCGAATACTCACAGGATCCATTTCAAAACTTGGAACAGTTGTCGTGTCCTTTTTTTCTTGTGCAAATGAACTTGACGCAACAAAAAGCGCAACGCTTACAAAAACAATTTTCTTAAACATATATTTTACTTTGAGCGCACGACAGGGGTTGTGGTGCACGTTGTTCATCTTTTCCTTGGCGGCATTACCCGCCCAGGTTCCTCTTGTTCCGAAACAAGAAGGGTCTAATCTCAGCCATTTTTTTTCGAATGGCACCCCTATGAGAACGCGGCAAATATAGAAAGGTATTACCTTAGACAAGTGAAAAAAGGACTGGTATTCAAAACAACAGGAAAATCTTACGACGTTTTAATCGACGGTAAAATTGTTGTGTGTTCGCTGCGCGGAAAAATTAGACTGCAGGGGCTTCGCACAACAAACCCTATTGCAGCGGGAGATTACGTAGATGTTGAAATGGATAACGATGGCAATGGAAGCATTCATCACATTCACGACAGAACGAATTACATCATACGTAAATCGGTTAACCTTTCGAAAGAAGCACAGATAATAGCCGCAAATATTACACGAGCTTTTTTGCTTGTTACCATTGATCGTCCGCAAACCACACCCGGATTTATCGATCGTTTTTTAGTTACTGCCGAAGCCTATCGCATTCCCGTTACTTTAATTTTCCATAAGTGGGATATTTATACCGAAGAAGAAAAAGAGAAGGCCATTGACTTGGCTTCCATTTATAAGGGCATTGGATACGAGTTGTTGTTTACGAGCATTGAAACTGGACAGGGGCTGAAAGAGTTGAAAGCACTCATTGAAACCGGAACGTTTTTATTTTCGGGACACAGCGGTGTTGGGAAATCATCATTGGTTGGAAAAATTTCCAACAACGAAGACATTCGCATTGGTGAAATCAGCGACTGGAGCGGGAAAGGACAGCACACCACAACGTTTGCTGAAATATTTCCATTGAGTGAAACATCGTTTCTAATCGACACGCCGGGTATCAAAGGATTCGGCTTAGTGAATTTCGAAGAGGAATTATTGGGGAATTATTTTCCTGAATTTTTAGAATTATTACCTGCTTGTAAGTTTAACAATTGCAAGCACATTAACGAACCCAAGTGCGCTGTGTTAGAGGCATTGAGTGAGGGAGAGATTGCAGAATCGCGCTACATGAGTTACAGATCTATGTTAGAAAGCGAAACCGAAAAATACCGATCTTCATGAAATTTCAACTGTTTACCACCGAACACTTTTTTATTATTGGGTCAACCTTCGTGCTCTCACTTTTGTTTATTTGGGTTGCACGGAAATACGATAAGTCACGCGACATCCTGCGTTGGTTTTTCGGGATATTACTTTTAACGAATATGGTCGTTTATCAGACATTCCGATATAAAACGGGGTATTGGGATATTCGTCATGACTTACCTTTAGAACTTTGCAACATTGCGAATATCCTTGCCGCATTAGCCTTGTTGCTCAAGCGACGTAGGATGGCTGAAATTGCGTGGTGTTGGGTTATGACAGGGACATTGAATGGATTA
>JBIKVX010000045.1:0-10565 GCA_044356625.1 Flavobacteriales bacterium
CCGTGCAAGATGCGTAATAGATAGTTTCGAAAACTTCGCGATTCAATTTCTTCGCCTCTTCTGAATCGAATGGGAAACGCATTAATATAAAGGCATCTGCCAATCCTTGAACACCAATTCCTATTGGACGGTGACGCATGTTTGAGTTGCGTGTTTCAGGAACTGGATAATAATTTCCGTCAATAATCTTATTCAAGTTCACCGTTAATTGGTAAGTCACTTCAAACAATTTATCGTGATCAAAAGCGCCGTCTTTTACAAATTTCGGTAACGCAATTGAACCCAAATTACAAACTGCAATTTCATCGGGTGCCGTGTACTCAATAATCTCTGTGCACAAGTTAGAACTCTTAATGGTTCCCAAATTCTGCTGATTGCTCTTGCGGTTCGCAGCATCCTTGTACAGCATGTACGGGTTACCCGTTTCAATCTGCGACTCGATAATCTTGTACCACAAGTCTTGTGCTTTGATGGTCTCTCTTCCTTTTCCTTCCGACTCGTATTTGGTATACAATTTCACGAACTCTTCACCCCAACAATCAGAAAGACCTGGACATTCATTTGGACACATCAATGTCCACGTTCCACCGTCCTTCACGCGCTGCATGAACAAATCAGGAATCCAAAGAGCATAGAACAAGTCACGGGCACGAATTTCTTCTTTACCGTGGTTTTTTCTTAAGTCTAAAAAGTCATATACATCTGCGTGCCACGGCTCAAGATAGATAGCGAAAGAACCTTTGCGCTTTCCACCTCCCTGATCTACATAACGCGCGGTGTCGTTGAATACGCGTAACATTGGAACAATACCATTGCTCGTTCCGTTTGTACCTCTAATGTACGAGCCTTTCGCACGAACATTGTGGATGCTAAGTCCAATACCACCGGCGCTTTGAGAAATTAAAGCAGTTTGCTTTAAAGTGTCATAGATACCAGGAATACTGTCATCTTTCATTTGAATAAGGAAGCACGAGCTCATTTGAGGTTTCGGTGTTCCTGCATTGAAAAGCGTTGGTGTTGCATGTGTGAACCAACCTTCGCTAATCATATTGTAAGTCTTTACAATTTCATCTAAATCTGTCTTGTGAATTCCTACAGCAACGCGCATGAATAAATGTTGTGGGCGTTCAACCACTGAACCGTGCATCTTCAACAAATAAGATTTCTCGAGCGTTTTGAAACCGAAATAATCGAATTGGAAATCACGGTCATAAATAATGGTGCTGTCCAATAAAGGTGCATTCTCCATGATTACGTTATGCACATCTTCCGCGATTAAGCCCGCGCCCTTTCCGGTCTTTGGATCGACATAATTGTATAAATCTGAAATAGTTTGCGAAAAGGACTTCTTCGTGTTTTTGTGCAGGTTTCCAATAGCAATGCGAGACGCAAGAAGAGCGTAGTCCGGATGTGTCGTTGTGTTCGTTGCCGCTATTTCTGCTGCAAGCGTATCTAACTGACTGGTTGTAACGCCATCGAATACCCCTTCAATTACCTTCATGGCAATTTTCAATGGATCAATGATCGGATTCAACCCGTAACATAATTTTGAAATTCTGGCAGTGATCTTATCGAATTTCACTGTCTCTTTTCTACCGTCTCTTTTTACTACAAACATGTGCTTCTATATATTTCGTTAACGCTTAATTTTCTTAGAATTCTTCCGAGAATGAAATGGCCCTTGAATCTTCTGATGGACCGTCCTTCACTCCAGCTTTTTGATATTCAGCAACGCGTTTTTCAAAGAAATTCGTCTTTCCTTCAACACTTATCAAATCCATAAAATCGAACGGATTTGTGCTGTTGTATATTTTCTCGCTCCCTAATTCGCTCAACAATCTGTCTGCTACGAATTCAATATACTGACTCATTAAATCACTGTTCATTCCAATTAATCGAACTGGAAGAGCGTCAGTTATAAACTCACGTTCGATAGCAACGGCCTGTTCTATAATTTCGCGAACACGTCCGTCTGGCAGTTTATTTTGAATATGCTCGTTGTAAAGCAAACAAGCAAAATCGCAATGCATTCCTTCGTCACGACTAATTAATTCATTACTGAATGTTAGACCTGGCATAAGGCCGCGTTTTTTCAACCAGAAAATACTGCAGAAACTTCCTGAAAAGAAAATTCCTTCAACAGCAGCAAACGCCACCAAACGTTCCGCAAAAGTTCCACCCTTGATCCAACGCAACGCCCAATCTGCCTTCTTCTTCACGCAGTCTAATGTGTCGATTGCCTTGAATAAATAATTTTTATCTGCAGTATCCTTGATGTAAGTGTCAATCAACAATGAATAAGTTTCACTGTGAATGTTCTCCATCATGATTTGAAATCCGTAGAAAAATTTCGCTTCAGTATATTGAACTTCACGAACGAAGTTCTCTGCTAAATTCTCATTTACAATTCCATCGCTTGCCGCGAAGAACGCCAATACATGTTTAATGAAGTGACGTTCGTCGTTGTTCAACTTGGTATTCCAATCAACCAAGTCAACACTCAAATCAATTTCTTCAGCCGTCCAAAAACTCGCTTCAGAGGTTTTATACATCTGCCAGATGTCCTGATGGACAATTGGAAAAAGTACAAATCTGTCTGGATTTTCTTTTAAAAGCGGTTCTTCGTGCTGCATCAATTTAATTTTTTCAGTGTTTTGGCCCTTACTTTCAACTTAAATTCAAAAAAGAATTGAAATTAAAATTCAGGACTTCAAAGATTCATTATCGTTTGTGAAATTGCAACTTAAAACAGTTAACAAGAGGGGTTAGTTTTTAACAATCAAAATCTCATTTCTCTGCATCCCTTATCCCCGTAGTGATTTGTAGTTTTCTTGATTTTTTTCTTTTTTTTATAACCGATTTTCCAATATATTTCGTAGCACCACTTTTATTAAGAGCTTGGCTCAAAGACTGCTTTTTATACCCTAAAAAAAGGAAAGAAAACGTTACATTTGTAACCATTAATTGAAGAACATATGCTTGGAGCGCTGAATACCATTCTGAAGAAAATAATCGGAGATAAAAAAGAGAAAGATCTTGAAGCTATTCAACCGCTTCTTAAAGCTACTAAATCTGCCTGCGAATCTGTTTCAAATGCCAGTGCAGACGAGGTTCGTCGTATGTCTGTGGAAATGCAGGATCGCATTCAAAAACATGTTCAGCATTTGGAAGACGAAGTTTTGGCATTGAATGCGAAAGCTGATGCACTTCCTCTTGATGCATTAGAAGAAAAAGAAGGGATTTACAGTGACGTTGACAAGGTAAGGACAACAATAAACGAAGAGATTGAAACCGTCCTTTTGGAAATACTTCCAGAAGCATTTGCTGTGATAAAACGCACCGCTGAAATTTTCAAGAATAACGAAGAAATAACTGTACTAGCAAATGCTAGTGACCGAGAGTTTTCTGCGCAAACTGCCAAAGATTACGTTAGAATTGAAGGTGATAAAGCCATTTGGAAGAACAATTGGTCTGCTGCTGGTAACCGCTTTACTTGGGACATGGTTCACTACGATGTTCAATTAATTGGAGGTATTGCTCTTCATCAAGGAAAAGTTGCAGAAATGGCCACGGGTGAAGGAAAAACCTTGGTGGCGACCCTTCCCGTATTCTTGAATGCCCTTGCTAACAAAGGCGTTCACGTGGTAACAGTGAACGACTATTTGGCTCGACGTGACTCAGAATGGATGGGACCTTTGTACGAGTTTCATGGGTTAAGTGTTGATTGCATAGACAAACACCAACCCAATTCAGACGCACGCAGAAACGCCTACCGTTCACACATTACTTTCGGAACCAACAACGAGTTTGGCTTCGATTATTTGCGCGACAACATGGCGGTTGAGGCTTCCCACTTGGTTCAACGTAAACATCACTTTGCAATTATTGATGAGGTAGATTCTGTGTTAATTGACGAAGCGAGAACACCGCTGATTATTTCCGGCCCAACGTCAAAAGGAGATCAGCAAGAATTCGACGCTTTGAAACCGAAGATTCAAATTCTGATAAACGCTCAGAAAGCCGCTGTAACAGACTTTTTAACGGAAGCTAAAAGAAAACTGCAGCCCGAATCTGGAACGCCAAACAAAGAAGAATTAACAGAAGGCGGTTTAGCTCTGCTTCGCTCATATCGTGGATTACCACGCAATAAGGCCCTTATCAAATTTTTAAGTGAAGACGGAATTAAAGCCGTTCTTTTAAAAACAGAAGGACAACATTTACAAGACAATCAACGCGAAATGCCTAAGGCCGATGCTGAGTTGTTCTTCGTTATTGACGAGAAAAACAATCAAATTGAATTAACCGACAAGGGTATTCAATTGATGTCGAAAAACATGGAAGACGAGCGATTCTTCGTCCTTCCTGATATCGGAACCGAAATTGCTCACATCGAAAAAAACTCACAGAGCGATTCAGATCGCGTGAGCGCCTTAGAAGAGCTTCAGCGCGATTACAGTGTGAAAAGCGAGCGCATTCATACCATTAATCAACTTCTAAGAGCATACGCACTTTTCGAAAGAGACAAGGAATACGTGGTGATGGACAACAAAGTGAAAATTGTTGATGAGCAAACCGGACGTATGATGGAAGGTCGTCGATTCTCTGACGGACTTCACCAAGCCATTGAAGCAAAAGAAAACGTAAAGGTGGAAGCGGCCACTCAAACATACGCCACCGTCACTTTGCAGAACTATTTCCGCATGTACCACAAGCTTGCGGGTATGACAGGAACGGCAGAAACAGAAGCGGGAGAATTGTGGGACATCTACAAGCTAGATGTTATGATTATACCAACGCACCGGGCTATTTCAAGAAAAGATCAAGACGATAAAATTTACAAAACGAAGAGAGAGAAATACAATGCTGTAATTGAAGAAATTGCAGAATTGCGTGAAGCCGGAAGACCTGTTTTGGTAGGTACTACAACTGTCGAAGTATCTGAAGTTTTAAGTAGAATGCTTCGTCAACGCGGAATAGACCACCAAGTTTTGAACGCGAAGCTTCACCAAAAAGAAGCGGAAATTGTATCTCTTGCGGGAAAAGCAGGAACTGTTACCATTGCAACAAACATGGCCGGTCGTGGTACCGACATTAAACTTGGAGAAGGGGTTAAAGATTCCGGCGGATTAGCCATTATTGGAACGGAGCGTCACGACTCACGTCGCGTGGACCGCCAGTTACGCGGACGTTCGGGTCGTCAGGGAGATCCAGGTTCATCCTCTTTCTACGTTGCATTGGAAGATGATTTGATGCGTTTATTTGGAAGTGATCGAATTGCTAAAATGATGGACAGACTTGGCCTGAAGGAAGGCGAGGTTATTCAACATTCAATGATTACAAGTTCCATTGAACGCGCTCAGAAAAAAGTTGAAGAAAATAACTTTGGTATTCGCAAGCGTTTGTTGGAATTCGATGACGTTATGAATGCTCAGCGTGAAGTAATTTACAAACGAAGAAGACACGCTTTGTTTGGAGAGCGCTTGAAGCTTGATATCGACAATATGTTGTATGATTTAGCTCAAGCAGCTGTTTCGTATGCACACAGTGCGAAAAACTACGACACATACAAAATTGAATTGTTACGTTATTTCGGTATTGAATCGCCCGTGACACAAGATCAGTTCATTCAAGAAAATGAAATGAATGTGATTCATGCGACTTACGAAGCTGTTTTAATGGCTTACACTTCACGTATTGATAGTCTTGCTGAAGAGGCTTTCCCTGTGATTGAAAATGTGTACCGCACCAATTCACAAGGTTATCAGAACATTGCTATTCCATTCAACAATGGTTTGAAAGGAATTCAAGTTGCTGTGAATTTAGAAAAAGCTCATTCTTCTGGTGGAAAAGAAATGATTAGCGCCCTTGAAAAAGGAATTACCCTAGCCATAATCGACCAAAATTGGAAAGAGCATCTTCGTGCAATGGACGACTTGAGAAGCAATGTGCAGTTCGCGGCTCACGAGCAAAAAGACCCTTTATTGATTTACAAAAAAGAAAGTTTCGATTTGTTCCGTATGATGATTACAAAGACAAATGCAGAGATTGCAAACTTCCTTCTAACCTGCCAACTCCCTTCTGGAAGTCAAGTAAATCAAGCACCTCAGCGCGAGGTTGTGCGAACGCAAACAATGAAGGCCGATTCTGCAAACTTGAATCAACATGCGAGTCAAGCGAGAGAAGCTGGTGAAATGGCTACTCCGCAAAGAAGTGAACCCATTGTTGCTGATCCGAAAATTAATCGTAACGAACCGTGTCCATGCGGTTCAGGAAAGAAATACAAATCTTGTCACGGAAAATAATTATTCCGCGGCGAGATTTTCCCATTTCTCCATAAGTACTTCAAGCTCCTTCTTTAGTTGCTCGTACTTGGTATTTTGTGAATTCACGAGTTCAAGGTTGGAATAATCCATGGAAGACATGTCGTTTTCAAGTTCCGCCATTTGCAGTTCCTTCTTTTCAATATCTCCTTCCACTTTCTTTATTTCTTTCTCCTTCGTTTTATCAATCTTCACTGCCGGTTTAACCTCAACCACGATCTCTTCCTTATGAATTTTCTCTTGTTGTTTCGCTACTTTCTCATTCTCATAAAGCGCAATACTCGTCGCTTTTTTATCGCGCAAGAATTCTTTCACATCACCTGGAAACACTACCATTCTGTCTGCCTGAATTTCAAACACTTTCTGAGTGAGTCCATCTAAGAAATCCCTATCATGGGAAACGAGTAGCACCGTTCCATCATATTTAGCAATTGCATTTTTCAGCACCTCTTTAGAGGCCAAATCCAAGTGGTTCGTAGGCTCATCGAGCACCAAGAAATTATAAGGTTGAAGTAGCAATTTGCAAAATGCCAAACGCGCTTTTTCACCACCAGATAAAACTTTTACTTTTTTGTCTATATCGTCGCCACTAAACAAAAAGGCTCCCAACAATCCTCGCACGCCCTTGCGAATATCACCAACTGCCTCATCGTCTATGGTTTGAAAAACAGTTTTTTCACCGTCTAAAATGTCGCTTTGATTTTGGGCATAATAGCCAACTTCTACGCTGTAACCAATCTTTAATTCGCCGTCATAAGCTTCTTGATTCATGATCATTCGAAGCATCGAACTCTTCCCTACACCATTCTTTCCTATGAGTGCAACTTTTTCACCGCGCACAATCTGAAAGTTCACCTTGGAAAAAAGATGTAAATCGCCGTAAGACTTTCCAACATCGAATCCTTCTAAAATGACTTTACCTGCGTGTGGTGAAGGTGGGAATGCAATTCGAACCTTGGTTCCATCAATATCATCAACCTCAATTTTCTCAAGCTTGTCTAGCTTACGTATTAAAGTTTGCGCGAATGCTGCTTTGTCTTTTTTCGCACGAAACTTATCAATTAATTTCTTCGTGTCTTCGATATACTTCTGCTGATTCTTCGCTGCATTCTCTTGACGCTCCACCTCTGATTCGCGCTGAACTATGTACTTGGAATAAGAAAATTTATAGTCGTATAATTTCGATTTTGAAATCTCAATGGTACGCTTGGTAACATTGTCTAAGAAGGTTCTATCGTGGGAAATAAGCACAATCGCACCAGGGTATTCAACAAGAAACTCTTCCAACCATTCAATACTCTCAATGTCTAAGTGATTGGTTGGCTCATCGAGAAGAAGTAGGTCAGGGTTCTCTAAAAGAAGTTTACCCAATTCCACGCGCATTTTCCAACCACCACTGAATTCACGCATGGGACGTTTCAAATCTTTCGACGAGAAACCCAGTCCTTTTAAAACGCGTTCAATTTTCTCGTCTGTGCTTCCTACATCAAGAAGAGACAATCTATGTGATACAGACTCTATCTCGTCTATTAGATTTGCATAATCGTCGGAAGTGTAATCGGAATGATTGGCAATTAAATCACCCAACTCCTCCATACGAGCCTTCATCACTTGCAACTCACGAAAAGCGCCTTGTGCTTCTTCGTAGACTGAAGCATCTTCTGAGTGCACCATTTCTTGAGGAAGGTATCCGATAGTTGTACCTCTAGCTAAAGAAATAGTTCCTTCGGTTGGTTTTTGAATTCCAGCTAAAATTTTAAGCATGGTCGATTTCCCAGCTCCATTCTTTCCAACTAAACCTATTCGTTCGCGTGGACCTATAAAATATCCAATCTTCGAAAACAACTCTCTCGAGCCAAAATGCACACTTAAATTTCCTACTGTAATCATTACATTATAAAAAAACAAACCCCTCGGATAAACCGAGGGGTTCAAATTCAAAACTTAAATCCTAATAATTCCAAAGGTCATGTTCGTATTCGAATATTTCCTTCTTTATTCTCTCTCCTTCAAGTAAGGCATCAATTCCCTGAGCATACTGCTGAATTTTTCTGTCATAGACGTTCTCTTCTTTTGTAACGTAGGCCGAGAAATGTCTTGTTTCGAATAAATCCTCGAAAGTCCCTCTAAATGCATCGTTCTGCGTGTTAAAACACTCACTCAATGCAAATAACCCGCGACACTCCGGATAGTATAACCAAAACAATGGTACCATTCCTCTTGTCTCATCATTAATCATTGGAGCTAAACCGATAATCCTCACAAAACGCTGAGAACGTTGTTTATCAAAAATCCAATCTTCCTTTAACTGATATCCTACAATTGCATCACCACGAATCTCTGCAGGACAGCCGCTTTTCGCTGGATCGACGTTAACAGGACCAGGTATCCCGGGGCAACCATCTTGGCTATCTGCCCAACGATCTAAATCTTGGTCTGTACCAGCTGGAAGATAGGGACCTAAAGAAGGGTCTGAAGGATCAAATGGCGTAGCAATTACAGTTGAAATTTGATCTAAAGCCACTGGCTCCGTGAATTCATCATCTGCTAAACCATAAGGACCACCAAAAGCTCTGTAAGCCGTAATATCCCCTTCATTCAAACCATGAAGCAAAATGTGCCAAAGACTTTTTCTGCCTACTTTCTCCTCAAGTGGATAAAACAGCGGGTAGTTAATCTTTTGCTTAATGTCAATTTGCTCCCAAACACGTTTCTTCCAAAGAATATCAGACTCTCTCAAGTAAGGCCAGGCCTTAACTCTGCGCTGCACATTCAATTCTTTGGCGTAAGTCTGATCAGGTGGAGAAGGAACGTAAGCTCCTGTCATTGTTGTTTGCCCAGGTTGAGCATAACCAACAACTACTTCTGTCAGAAGAAAAACAGATAAAATCAAGATTCGTGTTCTCATAGCAACAAATTTTATTTGACAGATAAAGAGATTGAAGACAATAACTTCGCTCCTACCCCTGGAGTTGTATAACGAATATTCGATATTTTTATTTCATCACCAGCACTTGCTTTTTGAAGAGCAACCATCATATCGTTTGTGAGGTTAGCCCCACTAGCTTCTTTTGTAATGAATTTTCCTGAACCCATTATTTTAAGAGTGAAACCTACAATAGTGGGCTGCAAAGAACTGAATGCAAAATCCTCAGGCATCGAAGCAGATATAATCCTTCCGTTTCTAGCCGACCCTGCATCAATAGTCGATTCAGTCGATTTTTTACCTGCAAAACTAGCTACCGGTGTTGGCGGTTCTTTCACTCTGAAAACCTTTGGTGGCATACTTACGGACTTTCCGTTAATCGTAGCGCTTACACGAATATCAACATCTCCAACAGAGTTAACCTTTGCAATGTATTTTCCTCCGCCAGTTGCAGACAAGCTACCACTTGAAATGGACACTGTAAGCTGACTCGGATCAACACCTGGAACCGATATTTCCATTGGATTATCTGGTCCGATGTACAAGACATTCATCTCCGTAGCCGAAACTACCAAGGAAGCCTCGCCGACAGTAAATGGAGGAATAATAAATGGGATTTCTTTCAACCCGCCGTCGGCATCTTGGTATTGAATTAAACCTCGGTGCGAGTGAGAGCCTAAGGCACTTTCATTAATTTTGAATTTACATTTTCCGTCAGAACCAGATAATATAGCCTCTTTTCCAGCGAAATCAAACATCTCAGGTCTAGCGCCATCTCCAACTTCACCACCCATGAAAACTTTTGTTTGTCTGCTCTTGTCGTATGCAGCGAGGTATATTTCAGCCACAAAGGAATCTCCCTTTAGAATGTAGCTCTGTTTTGGAACTACCGCTACAGTTACATCTGAGAATTTGAGATCTGAAGCTTCAATTCGAGAAGCCAAATAGTTCAAAACAGTGTTTTTAGCCAAAATGACGTCAGATTCAATCTTACTCAAATGGGCAATAACCGCTGCAAGAGGACTGTGATAGAACAAAGCGGTTTCCCACTTTTCATCAGGTTCTCCTTTTTCGTTACTCGGTATATCTGCAAAAGCAAAGGTATTAGCTATAAGTGCTTTTGACTCGGGCGATTCCTCTGCAAGAGCGTGCTTATTTCCTTTTCTATCTAAAACCGAAAGATTCTGACAAGCATTGGAGTATGCGGTGAGCTTTTCACGAAGTTCAACTGCTGACCAAGGACCACTTTTTGGAGTAGCCGGCTCATCACCAATTAACATACCTGTGGTATTTTGATTTTCATCTGGCTTCGAAACTTT
>JBIKVX010000254.1:0-3015 GCA_044356625.1 Flavobacteriales bacterium
CTTCTCTCCCACTTCCTTCGCATACTTCATGCACCAGGCCGCGAAATAATTCGTGTACCAGTTGTTGTTAATGTTGTTCTCGTATTCATTCGGACCAGTAACACCAAGCATGACATACGCTTGCTTCGCTTCCGACCAATTCACACGCTGCGCCCAGAAACGCGCAATACCCACCAACACATCAATGCCGTATTCACCCAAATGCGCTTCGTCGCCCGTGTACTTCACGTAGTTATAAATCGCATAAGCAATGGCTCCGTTTCTATGAATCTCCTCGAACGTAATCTCCCACTCGTTGTGACATTCCTCTCCGTTCATGGTCACCATCGGATACAACGCCGCTCCGTTCTTGAAGCCAAGCTTCGCAGCATTCTCAATGGCTTTGTCTAACTGATTGTATCTGTAAACCAACAACTGCTTCGCCACATGCGAATCGCGCGTGCTCTGATAAAAAGGCATGCAATACGCTTCCGTATCCCAATAGGTACTTCCGCCGTACTTCTCGCCGGTGAAGCCTTTAGGGCCAATGTTCAAGCGTGAATCTTGACCCGTGTATGTTTGATTCAAATGAAAAATATTGAAGCGAATGCCTTGCTGCGCTTCATCGTCTCCTTCAATTACAATGTCTCCCAACTCCCATACTTTCGCCCACGCTGCAACATGCGCAGCGCGCAATGCATCGTATCCTTCAGCCGCTGCGGCTTGCGCTGTGTGCACAGCAGCAGTCGACAACTTTTCATTCGCTTCATTCAACGAGCTTACAATCCCCACATACTTTTCAATGGTAACGGTATTGTTTGCTTCCACACTAAATACCGCTGCGTTTTCAATGCGCGTGTTGGTGTGTGTTGAAGTGGATTCAGCATTCAAATTGAAACGAACTTCTTGCGCCCAAGCCACTTGAAATCCAGTCTTCAACGTTTCTGAAACTGCCACTCCACCATTCGCTGAAACAGCGGTGTGAAGAGGCTTCCAGAACAATTCATCGTAGTTACTATCGTGATTGCGAACCTCGGTTTCAATGTAGGCACCGAAGCGAATTTCAGCATCGCCACTTAACGGTGAAATACTGTATCGAATGGCAGCAACATCGTCGTTCGCTAAACTGCAAAAACGTTCTGCGTTCAATTGAACCTTCGTTCCATTCGGAGAAGTAGCCACGCAAGAACGCTTCAAAATGCCTTCCTTCATGTTCAACTCTCTGCGGAAATTCTCAGTTGTCCACGTATTCAAATCGAACTCTTCTCCGTTAATCGTCACATCAATCCCCGCCCAAAAAGCCGAGTTCAGCACCTTCGCAAAATATTCAGGATATCCGTTCTTCCACCAACCCACACGCGTCTTGTCAGGATAATAAACTCCCGCCACATAACTTCCCTGAAGGGTCATCCCAGAAAACTTTTCTTCATGGTTCGCACGCTGACCAAACTTCCCATTTCCCAAACTGAAAATACTTTCCGAACTGCGCTGCAATTCAACATGGAAGCCTTCTTCAACAATAGACCACGGATCGGTAGATATATATTTTATCATTTTTTTCGTTCAAATTGAATTCACAAAGAAAAGAAAGTGTACTTGATACACCAACTCTATTTTTTCACAATCAGAATTTAAGCGCCCACTCGGTTGCTTCGCGAATAACTTTTTTAGCATCGAGTCCATTCGTATCGTGCGCACCGCCCAATACATGCAGCGGAATTCCAGCTTCAACAAATGTTAAAACATCTGTTTGCGTCGAGCGTTGACCCAAGCACAAGACTATTGCATTTGGTTGAAGTACGTAGTCGATTCCATTCGAATTGAACAACAACTCGCCGCCTAAAATCTTCATTCCAACAGATCCGTTGAACACACCCACCCCCAATTGCTGTAGCTCTGTTCGATGAGACCACACCGTTGTCTTTCCCAATTTATTTCCCAACTTTTTGTTGCTCCGCTGAAGAATGGAAACCTTGCGAAGAGGAGTGCGCTCAAGTTTATTTTGAAGGGCACCGCGATGTTCCAACTGCATATCTATTCCCCAATGCGCACTGTATTCTTCTTTGGTTTCAGTGGTCTGCGTGAGCAACGAAGCCACATCCATGGCAATTCCACCGGCACCTAAAACAACCACTTCATTGCCCAATGTAGCGTTCTTCTGAATGGCTTCCACATAATTCAACACAGGAAGCGAGCCGTCGTTTTCTTCCCATGCATATTCGCTGGGAACCACGCCTGTGGCCCAAACCAGCTCTTCGAAATTTCCATCACTAAAATTTTTCAGTTCGAAGGAAGTGTTCAAATGAATCTTCACTCCGCATTGTTTCAACTGCTCGGTATAATATCGAATGGTCTCTAAGAACTCTTCTTTTCCGGGCACTTGCGCCGCCAAGCGAAGCTGTCCACCCAACGATTCTTGCTGCTCGAACACTTCCACTTCGTTGCCGCGTTGAGCCAATACCAAGGCGGCTGTGAGTCCGGCAACACCTGCTCCAACCACCGCAATTTTCTTTTTATATGTTGAAGGAAGAAGCTGCATCGTCAGTTCTCTTGCTGCAAACGGATTCACTAAACACGAAGCAATTTCTCCAGAAAAGATTTGATCGAGACAAGCCTGATTGCAGCCTACGCAAGTGTTAATGAGGTTCGATTGATTGTTCTTGGCCTTCAACACAAAATGAGGATCGGCCAAAAGCGGACGCGCCATGCTAACGGCATCGGCCTTTCCAGAAGAAATAATTTCTTCCGCTAATTCGGGCGTGTTAATTCTATTCGTTGCTGAAACCGGAATGGAAACGTGTTGCTTCAACAATTCCGCAGCCCACACAAATGATCCTCGCGGCACACGCATGCTAATCGTTGGAATGCGCGCTTCGTGCCACCCGATACCCGTGTTCAACAAGTGGACGCCTGCGGCTTCCAGCGCCTTCGCGAATTGAATGACTTCCTCTTTCGTACTTCCTTCTTCCACCAAATCAACCACTGAAATGCGATAGATGAGCATGAACTTTTCAGAAACCACTTTGCGAATAGCCG
>JBIKVX010000255.1:0-3002 GCA_044356625.1 Flavobacteriales bacterium
TGAATTCAAATCGAAACTTGAAAAAACAGAACTTGAAAACGTAGATCGCTCGGCACGACTTGAAAATGAAATCAAGAATTTACGAGAAGCCAGTTCAAACATTGGAGCCAACGCTGAAAGCCTTACTCGAGCATTGAAAGGAGACAACAAGGCTCAGGGAAATTGGGGCGAAATGATTTTAGAATCAGTATTAGAAAAGAGCGGGCTAGAAAAAGGAAAAGAATTCATGGTGCAACATTCAGATTTAAACGACGATAATCAGACCATTCGACCTGATATCATTGTTAATTTACCTGAAAACAAACATATAATTATTGATTCCAAGGTTTCTCTAACCGCCTATAATAACTACGTAAACGCTCAAGATGACAAAGAAAAATCTACATCTATGCGAGCGCATTTAGAAAGTGTTCGTAATCATATAAAAATATTGAGCGAAAAGAAATACGAGTCGGCAGACACATTAACGACACCTGAATTCGTGCTGCTTTTTATGCCTATTGAACCAGCATTAATAGCGGCGTTCAATGAAGACAACAATTTATTTTCATTTGCGTGGGAACGGAATATCATTTTGGTTTCGCCAACTACATTGCTTGCTACATTGAGAACCGTGGCCAGCATCTGGGCTCAAGAAAAGCGATCTAAAAATGCTGAAAGCATAGCAAAAGAGGCTGGAACTTTTATAGACAAGCTAGACGGGTTCGTAAGCTCGCTTGAAGCCCTTGAATCAAACCTTTCAACCGCGCAGAAGACTCTGAACAAGGCCATGGGGCAGCTTAAAACCGGCAATGGAAATCTCCTCGGAAAAGCAAAGAAAATGAAAATTATGGGCGCCAAAACGGGAAGTAATTTCGAAAAACGCTTACCTTCGATTGATAATGAAGAAGAAGAATCATCTGATGAACCAATCTAATTTTTTTCGGATAGTACTGTTCTTTATATCCGCGCTTTTCATTGCTTGTTCCGCGCCGAAAAAGCTTCGAGAGAATCAATTCGGATCAAATGAATTCTATTTCCAGCCACTAGTAAACCTTATCCACAACAGCAACGATACGTCTATTATTCTTTTAGAATTCGACGCTGATCAGCTCTTGTATTCCAGAAAATCTACTCATGAGAATTTCACCGCTCAGCTCGAAGTAGAAGTTATTGTTAAAAAACAACAAGCTATCACAGATACGCTTAAGTACAAATTCACGCCGCCACAAATGCAGGAACCAGGCGCTTGGAGAGAGGAAATTCCTTTAGCCCTTTCTTTTGGGAACTCTGAGGTCATTGTGACACTCAAAGACCTAAACCGCAGAGCTCAGCACGAAGAGAAATTTAGTTTTTTAAAAAATAATCAGCCAAGCACATACGACATTCGAGTTACAGCGAATTCATCTGAGACACCAATTTACGATCAGTACCTTGTAACAGGCGACACCATTCATCTTGATTTCCCAAGATTCAAAAATTCCGAATATCCACCTGTTGAGGTTTTTGCATTAGCTGAAATACCGAATCTTCCCCCTCCTGCCTTTTCCAACAACACTCCGGTAATTCCAGATTCAACATCATTTAGTTTAACAAATTTGGTTTTCGAAGGGTCACGATATCACTTCATCGCCGAAAACAAATCATACTTATTTCGCACAAAAAACTCCACTCAATTATACCTGTATTCCTTTGGAGAATTCCCTACAACAACTGCATTAAAAGATTTAATAGCCCCTCTTCGCTATATCACTTCAAAATCTGAATTCGAATACATTTATAATGTCCGAGATCCATACGCTAGCTTCTGTAACTTCTGGAAAGATTGCGGAGGATCTGAAGAAAAAGCAAAAGAACTCATTTCCATTTTCTTTCGAAGAGTGAATACATGCAACACCTACTTCTCAAGCACAGTTCCGGGTTGGAGAACAGACCGTGGAATGATCTATATAATTTATGGAAAACCTACGAGAGTTGAAAACGTTGGCCACAGCGAACGCTGGATTTACGGAGATGAGACTATTCCAGGGTCATTCTCTTTCTTATTTCGCTATCAAAAAGATAATCTTTCAGACAATGTGCTCATCTTACAACGTGATGGCCTTTACCGCAACAGTTGGGAGATTGCAGTTAACACATGGAGACAAGGACGCGTATTCCGCGAATAAGACTTACTTTTGCACCGTGAGACCTACTACATCATCGAAATCGAATTTAATCATTGGCATTCATCCGTTGGAAGAAGCTCTTGATGCAGGGAAAAACATTGACAAGGTTCTTTTCAACAAAGAACTACGCAGCGATAAATTGCGTCAGCTAAAAGACCGCTTGAAAAAAGAAAAAATTCCATTCGTACTTGTTCCTGAAATAAAACTCAACAAAATAACCCGCTCGAATCATCAAGGCGTTCTGGCTTTCATGGCTCCTATTGCCTTTGCAGATTATGAGAATGTGGTAATGAATGCAATTGAAAGTGGCGAGCCTCCATTGTTTCTTATTCTAGATAGAGTTACTGATGTTCGGAATTTCGGAGCCATATGTCGTTCGGCGGAATGCTTTGGTGTGAAAGGAATAATAGTTCCTGAAGTTGGTGCAGCGCAGATCAACGAGGATGCACTCAAAGCCTCGGCTGGTGCGCTTATGCATTTGAATATTTGTAAAGTGAAGAATCTGCTCGACGCATTGGATTACTTGCATGCCTCTGGAATTGGCTCGGTAGTACTCTCGGAAAAGGCCACTGTGAGTCTTCAAGGATTTCAAAAAACGCGTGATCGAAATTTGGGATTGTGCATCATAATGGGTTCAGAGGAAGATGGAATTAATCCGCAGCTCATGAAACGTGCTCACCAATTGGTTACCATTCCTATGAAAGGACAAACAAGTTCTTTGAACGTTTCAGTTGCAGCGGGAATTGCTCTTGCTTCATTAACAGCCTAGAATCTTACACCAAACGAAAAGCTCACTTGTACCAGCAGGTTATCGATGCTCGCCATTGAAATCAATGAAGGGTCATAGAGGAAATA
>JBIKVX010000257.1:0-2986 GCA_044356625.1 Flavobacteriales bacterium
TCAACGAAGTTAATTCGGTATCTAAAGGTTTCACACCAGATGGAAATTCTGCCAACCATTCTCCTTCTGGAGAGATTAAGAATTTGTGGAAGTTCCATTTCACATTTCCATCTGCAACACCGTTTAACGACTTCTGCGTTAACCATTGGTAGATGCCGTGTTGATTCTTTCCTTTAACATCGATTTTCTCTGTTAGTGGAAAAGTAACCCCGTAATTTTTCTGGCAGAATGAAACAATTTCTTCGCTGGTTCCAGGCTCTTGTCCAAGGAATTGGTTGCAAGGAAATCCTACGATTACCAATTTTCCTTGGTATTGCTCGTATAATTTTTCAAGATCTTCATATTGTGGGGTGTAACCGCATTTCGAAGCGACATTCACACACAACACATATTTTCCTTTGTAATCGGCCATATTCATGACCTTGCCGTCGATGGCATTAACTGTTAAATCGTAAAAGCTCATTTTATTTGTTCCTATTGGTTTTGAAGGTTTTTGCCATCTGCTGCGCATGGACAATGCCGCCGCAGAAGAAAGGGCAAATACTAGTAATCCGACTATATAAATTGTTTTCATAGTAATTTAACAAAATAAGAATTAGAATGTTTAATGAATGTGCAATTATATTCAGCGCTCAAACAAAAGTATGGAAGACATAGCATTACAACACGAAGCTGTTCATCATTCTTATCTACAGAAACTTTCCCAAGGTGAATTTTCAGACATGAAAAAGGCATTGGCCTACTTCGCTAGTCAGTATGAATGTTACAGCGCTTGGTTCCCCAAGTACTTGCAGGCTGTTATTGACAAACTCTCAAGTCCAGCGCACAAAGCGCATTTGCTTGAAAACCTCGAAGAAGAAAAAGGACAATTGCCTGAAAATGATTTGAAAGCCATTCGTGCGTTGGGAATTGACGACGAATGGGTTATTGGAATTCCTCATCCGACTTTGTTTCATCGATTTAAAACTGCCATTTCTTCGGGGCTTGACTTCGATATGAATGAGGCTGTAGAAACATGGCGTAATTCTTTTCTTGTTTATTTGGAAAATTGTTCTGAGGCAGAGGCTGTAGGGGCCATTGGACTAGGTACTGAAAGTGTAGTTAAACATATTTATCGTCCAATTATTGAATCGATTTCTGTGCATACCGAACTTACCATGCGTGATTATGTCTTTTTTCCTTTGCACACAGAAGTAGACGATGAACACGGAAAAGTCTTGTTGGCCATAGCAAATGACCTAGCTTCGCAGAGTGAAGGAAACGCATTGCTTGTTCGTAAGGGCATGGAGACTGCGCTTGACCTTCGCGCTGAATTTTGGACAAAATTAGAATTGGAAACGAACGCACTATAATTATGAAGCACCCCTTAATACAAGCCTACGAGAGCGATTTTTTTGATGAAGAGGAAAAGTATTTTGTTCAAGATTGTTTGGGTGCATACATCCGTTCGTTCAAGATAAGAAGCGATACCGACAAGTGGCGTGAGTTCATCGGTGAATTGAATTCGACTGAAAAACAATGGGCTCTTCATGCGTTAATGACTGATGATGAGTTGAAGGTAAATGCGTTGTTTGAGGAAGGAAAGAAAGACATTGAAGTTGACGTGACCTTGTATGAATTGTTAGACTTCACGTATGAGCAAGTTTTGTTTCTTCGTCTGAAGCCTTTAACCGATGCGGTTTTGCTTAAGACGTCTTTAGCTCCCGATGAAGAAGACGCTTTGTTTGAGCAGCACATAGATAAAGCCAGCGGAAAGGAATTGTACAGAAATACTGTTGAGAAATTAAATGTCGACTTTTTTGTTGAGCGATTGGATTTTCCTTTGGAAGTACTTGACCCCCGCATTGTTCGTGTTTCTCCGAATAAAAACAACGAGCTTCACAAGCACGCTCACGAAACCGTATTTGTGTTCTTCAAAGGAAGCGGACAAGTATTGATTGATGACGTTACGGTTCCTGTTCAATCAGGAAGTATTGTTTATGTGCCTCGCTGGGCAATGCACCAAACACAGAATTTGAGCAACGAGGAGATGGTGTTTTTAGCGGTTGCCGATTTTGGTTTTACTGAAAAAGCATTCATTGGAAACTACCTGAAGACTGCACGAATGAAATAGTGTAACATGAGAAAAGCATTGTTCCTAGACAGAGATGGCGTTATTAATCATGATCCTGGAGATTACACCTATTCGCTCGACGAATTCGTAATTCTACCAACGGTCATGGAAGCTTTGCAGTTAGCCGTTTCCAAAGGATTCGAGTTGGTGGTGGTTACGAATCAAGCTGGAATTTCTCGCGGACTTTATACCAAAGAGGAAGTGGATCGCATTCACGATTTTTTCCAATCGGAATGCAAAAAAAACAACGTTGAAATTTTGGAGTTCTTCTACTCCATTCATCATCCAGATGTATGCAACTCCCTTTCTCGAAAGCCTGCGGGCCTTTGGGTAGAGCGCGCTTGTGCGAAGTACAAGTTCGACAAAGACGCGAGTGTTATGATCGGAGATCGCGACCGCGATGTGATTTGCGCGAATGCTGCTGGTGTTCGTGGAATTCAGATGAAGCAGAACGGCGACCTGTTGGAATACATAAAAGCGCTTTAAGATGTTGGTTTGTTCGAACGGAAAATTCATAGAAGAATCTGAACTTCTTCTCGATGTTCGAACCAATCGTGCCTTTCGATACGGCGATGGTTTTTTCGAAACCATACGCTTCGAACACAATCGTATTCCACTTTTCAAGTATCATTTGCAACGCATGCAAGCCTCAAACAATCTATTTAAGTTCGAGCCTTCAACAATATCGTTTTCAGAATTAGAAAGTCACATTGTAGAAACCTTTCAATTAAACAAGATTGAATCTGGAATTGCACGTGTAACATTCTTTCGATCGGGTGAAGGAAGGTACAATCCTCTTCAAAATGAAATGAATTTTCTGATTGAAGTCACCGAACAATCATTCGGTTCTTATTTTTCTATGTTGAAGGAAGT
>JBIKVX010000046.1:0-10399 GCA_044356625.1 Flavobacteriales bacterium
TAATTCAATTTCAACATGTCCCCTCTATTCGAGCTGAAAAATATAGACCTTCCATCTGCAGAATAAATAGGGTTAATATCGTCGAAATTATCGTCCGTAAGTTTCTTTGGGACGTTAGCCGTTATTGGGAGAAGGTAGATATTTGTTTTGCCGTTGAGGGCTCCGCTTAGTACAATGTTTTTACCGTCGGGACTGTAATTCATAGAAAGAACCTTCTCTATCTGAAATAACTCTTTCGATGACTCTTCTTTAGTGTCATATTGAAAAGTGTTCAAATGTAGGCGTCCATTCTTTTCAGTTATGTAAGCCAATAAATTTCCATTCGGATGCCAAGCGAACTGCGGCGTGCTCTCATCTGGAATTCGATCACTTTTAAAATCTCCGCGAGCAATTCTCTTATTTGTCTTTTGCTCTTCATCGTAAATAAAGACTGAATATTCTCCCTTGTAATGAACAGAGTAAGCCCACCTTTTAAAATCTCTCGAAGGAGTGACATGTCCGTAATTGTTTTTTAATTTCCCTGCTAATTCTGAATTTAAAAATTGAAATTTCTTTCTTCTGATGTGAAGCCCAGATAATTCCTCTTCCACTTTTTTCAGATCTCTTCCCTGTTCAATGTAATTTTCAAAATCGTTTACAACAGTTTCAGTATTCCGACCAATGACATATTGAAATCCCCCGTCGGTTCCTCTAAATAACTGGGTCATATTCAAAATTCCGAGCACTACATTTTCACCATATATATTTCCTATGTAAGACCAAAAACTTTGACCGACTGTTTCAGCCTGCTTTCCAGTTAGCCTATGAATATTTGGGTAACGAGCATTGGTGTACCAATCTTCTGCGCTTCTTTCACTGGGTCTTTGTTCTTTTAAAGCTGCATAACGAATTACGCCTTCTGAAAACCATGTAGGTATTGCAATACGATTATTCCCCCGCACCAGGCTCCTCCAATCTCCACCATACATCAGCTGCAAATACATAATTCTTGAAATGCCCAAAGAAATTTGTTCGCGAAGCTCCTCATCTGTGCCTTCGTAGTATACAAACATTTTATTTCCCAAAATATTCGTCGCCCCTCCGATGCTTGAGGTCTCCTCATCTGACAAGCCCAAATTGCTCTGTCTGAATTCACTTTGTTTGTTAAATACAAGAACTTGAATTTCATCGTCGAGCTGGACGTTAAAAAATTTCTGCAAACGAATCCGCTCCTGCTCGCAGTATACCAATGTTCGTTGGGCGATAAATTTTCCGCCGTCATAAAAATAAACGTCAAAATTAGTCCCAGGGAAATACACCCAATCAAATGTCTTGTTTTGAAGTCTGTTTTTTCCGAAAGAAACATTGGATCCTCTGTAAAATTGACATTGCCCTGCAATTGAGTTCAACACCAGCAGAACAAATAGAAAATAAAATGCTGGTCCCTTTCCGCGAATCATACAACCAAAGTACGCGTATTTTCGCAAACATAAAATACCTCATCGCAATGAATATTCAATCTTTTCAATTCAACGCCTTTTCTGAGAATACGCATGTCATCTGGAACAGCGAAAAACAAGCAATTATCATTGATCCAGGCATGAGCAATCGCTTGGAAGAATCTGAGTTTCTTTCTTGGTTGAAAGCGGAAGAATTAACCGTTGTCGATGTTTGGCTCACACACTGCCACATTGATCACATTATGGGATTGGATTTTTGCTTTCGTGAATTCGGATTGAAGGGAATCGCGCATGAATTAGACCATGCGAATATTGAACGAAGTGAGCTGGTTGCCGGCATGTATGGCATTCCCTACACCGCAGGACCAGAGCCTGAATATCTTCTTCAAGAAGGAAAAATGAGTAGGCATAATTTCGAAACAGATGTGCTTTTTGTACCCGGACACAGTCCTGGACATGTGGCTTTTTATTTCAACGAAGTGGGAGTTGTTTTCAGCGGAGATGTATTGTTCGAAAGAAGCATCGGTCGCACCGATTTGCCAGGTGGAGATTTCGATACGTTGGCTACTTCCATTCGAACAAAAATGTATTTGCTTCCTGAAGAAACGGTTATCTATTGCGGACACGGAGACACCACCACCATTGGAGAAGAGAAGAATGAAAATCCTTTTGTGAAGGGAGAATAACTACTTCTTGTAATTTTTTTCGTAGAAGGAAATCCAATCTGCGACCGTCATTTTCGTCACCAGCTCTGCAATTAAATCGTAAGGAATATCTTCCATTTTCTTGAAACGTATACATGACTTTCCCATATCTAATTTCGACTTGCAATGCTTGGGGTATTCCGCAACAAACCAATCGTACAATTCAGGTTTCGCATACACGCCCATGTGATACAATGCTATGAAATTTTTCTGCGAAGCAAGAGCCAAAAATGGAAGCGGCAACTTAGGATCGCAATGATATCCGTCTGGATAAATCTTATGCGGAACTACGTATCCAATCATTCCGTAGCTCAACTGCTCTTCGAATCCCTTCGGAATATTTTTCTTAATGAACGATTGAAGCTTCTTTATTACCACTTGACGATCTTCAGGAAGACCTTCAACATATTCCTTTACTGAACTCATAGCTTCTGAATTTTTTTCGAAATTTCAAGCAATTTACACGCGAAATATTTTCTAAATATGCTTCTCTACAAAATCTTTGCAATAGTCATCTATTAATACGCGAACTCTTCTAAATTCATTCACAATTTCTTCTTCCGTTCCTGAAGCTTTTGCTGGATCGGGGAAATTGTAATGAAATTTTTCTGCGTTGGTTGGAAAATACGGGCAGCGTTCTTTCGCATTGTCACACACCGTAATCACAAAATCGAAATTGATGTGTATGTATTCATCGACGTGATTCGACGTGTGGTTTGAAATGTCAATTCCAACTTCGTTCATGATTGAAATGGCACGTGGATTTACGCCGTGTGTTTCAACGCCTGCGCTGTATACGTTCGCTTTTTCTCCAGCGTAATGACGAAGGAATCCTTCGGCAATTTGACTTCTGCAGCTGTTACCTGTGCAGAGAACTAAAATGTTTTTCATGCGGAATAATATTTTTTCTTGAGGAATAAACTGGCTTTCACCAATAGAATAAGAACGGGCACTTCCACGAGCGGACCAATGACACCGACGAACGCTTCAGCTGAATGAATTCCGAAAACGGAGATTGCAACGGCAATGGCTAACTCGAAATTATTTCCAGTTGCGGTGAATGAAATGGCAGCGTTCTTCGCGTAGTCTACTCCCATTGATTTGTTCACGAAGAAGCTCACGAAAAACATGAGTGCAAAATAGATGACAAGTGGAACAGCAATGCGCAAAACATCGAAGGGCAACTCCAAAATTTTGTCGCCTTTCAAACTAAACATTAACACAATGGTGAAGAGCAAAGCGTAAAGGGTAATGGGTGAAATTCTCGGAATGAATTTACGGTTGTACCATTCTTCTCCTTTCGATTGAATAAGAAAATAGCGCGTGAGAAATCCAGCCAGAAATGGAATTCCCAAATAGATTAGAACGCTTTGTGTGACTTCACTCATAGGCACAGAAACACTGAAGTTTCCGAGTCCCAAAGTGTTCGGAAGAACGTTAATGAAGAGCCACGCATAGAAAGAATACGACAGCACCTGAAACACACTGTTCAAGGCAATAAGCAGGGCGCCATACTCTCTGTTCCCTCCGGCAAGATCGTTCCAAACGATAACCATAGCAATGCATCGCGCAAGTCCGATTAGAATTAATCCAACCATGTAATGCGGCTGATCACGAAGGAAAACGATGGCTAAAACGAACATGAGAATCGGACCCACAATCCAATTCAAGAGTAAGGAAAGCGTCATTACTTTTTTATCTTGAAAAGCCTTCGGCAGGAGACTGTAATTCACTTTTGCCAACGGCGGAAACATCATGAGAATGAGTCCGATTGCCAATGGAATATTGGTTGTTCCAACTGAAAAACTGTTGGTGATATTCGCAATACTCGGAAAGAAATAACCCAACCCCACTCCAACAAGCATGGCTAAGAATATCCACAGGGTTAGGAATCGATCGAGGAATTTGAGTTTCGGTTGCATAGAAAAAAGTTTAGCAGCAGCCGCTGCCGGGCGTGCAGGTTGTGTTTGTGTTCGTACCGATTGTCTTTAATTCCACCTTCAATTTACTTGGAGGAATACCGCATTTGTCTTGCGCCAAGCAATTGGTTTGTGTCGCGACTAACTTGAACTTCCCGTCATTGAATTCCAAGTGGTATTTGCCAATGGTTTCCGATTGGTATTCCACTTCCACATCGAGTTCATTCATATCGAAGATGATTTCCGATTGAAGAATAATGCCTAGGAATTTTGAAGGAGCTAGTCTGTGATCGAAATCGTTTGCTTCCCACAGTTGGAAGTTGGCAACCTTCTCGTTGCGAACGGTACCGCCGCAATCGATAAAGTGTTTGGTTACCAATCCTACTTCCGTCACATGAAAATGTGCTGGAACTGTTGTGCCGTTTGGCAATTCGAAAACGAGTGTATCCACGTCGTTTAATCGTGCTTTCAATTCTGAGATTTTCATATTAGCAACATTTATTTTGTTTCGAAATTTTAGTCTCTATTGTTTCAAAATAGACCTTTAGTTTTTGAATGGACTTTTCATTCAAGCAGTAGCAAATGGAATTCCCTTCGATTGATCCCTGAATAATTCCAGCGAGTTTCAACTCTTTCAAGTGTTGCGACACGGTGGGTTGCGCAAGTGGAAGTTGATTTACAATATCTCCGCATACACATGATTCCACATTCATTAAATATTCAACAATGGCAATGCGGGCTGGATGTGCAATGGCCTTCAACAACGAAGCTGTTTCGTTTTGTTTTTTGCTGAATAAATCTGATTTCGTGGTTCCCATTTGTTATTTGTATATTGCAATATTACGATATAACTTTCAACTTTGTTGAAATACGCTTTGCGATGACACAACACGTTGTGATGACAATCTGCGATTGATGACAGCGGAGCTGATGACACAACACGTTGTGATGACAATCTGCGATTGATGACAGCGGAGCTGATGACACAACACGTTGTGATGACAATCTGCGATTGATGACAGCGGAGCTGATGACCCTGCGGGATGAAATTTTGACAATAAAAAAAGGCTTCCGAAGAAGCCTTTCTCTGTACCCAGAGTGGGAATCGAACCCACATGCCCGAGGACACACGATTTTGAGTCGTGCGCGTCTACCAATTCCGCCATCTAGGCATTTCCTCTCATTAGAGGAGTGCAAATATAAACACAATTTCTATTATCCAACAATTGCTCTGACAACATCTAAGATATTTCCCCAAAGCATTAGTCCTAGAAGAAGCACCATTCCAACGATCTGTGCTTTTTCGAGAACTTTCTGACTCACTGCTTTTCCTGTAATCATTTCCCAAAGCAAGAACATGACATGTCCGCCATCTAATGCTGGAATCGGAAGCATGTTCATGAAGGCTAAGATTAACGAGATGAAAGCTGTGCGTTCCCAGAAAATGGCCCAATCCCATTGGTCTGGAAACATCTTCGCGAATGAACCGAAACCACCTACTTGCTTTGCTCCTGAGGAAGAGAACAAATATTTCAATTGACTTCCGTAATCGATGAATGTCTCCCATGCCCATTTCGCACCAGCAGGAATAGCAGCGAAGAATCCGTAATGAAGGGTTTCCACACCGAATTGTTTTACATCTGCTTTCGGAATGAAACCAATGGTTCCGTCGTCGTTAATTCCAACATTCAACTGTACTTCTTGTCCGTTTCTTCTCACCCACATTGGAACGGTTTGTCCTTTCTTGTTTGCCAATTCCGCTTTGATGTCGTTGAAGTAAATCGAATGAACATCGCCCAAACCAATTACGCTGTCTCCTTTCATTAAACCCGCTTCAGCGGCTTTGTTTCCAGCCACTACGCTATCGACAACGCAAGGAAGACGCACTGCGAATGGCGCAGACTTTACTCCTCCGTCTACCAATTGCTGACCAATGTTCGCAGGAATGGAAATGTCCATTTTCTGTCCGTTTCTTTCAATGGTCACGGTTGAAATATTATCTACGAGAAGAGACTTGTTTACTTCGCTGAAGCTTTCAGGGCGTTCTCCGTTTAGGGCTAAGATTTTATCACCTTCTTGGAATCCGGCTGCCTTCATGGTCTCGTTCACGTGCACACCGAACTTCACATTTTCAACGGGAAGAACATCGCGTCCCCATACTCCGAGTATAATGGCGTACAGCACGAATCCAACGATCATGTTTACGATAACTCCGCCCATCATGACGATGAGTCGTTGCCAAGCTGGTTTCGCGCGAAATTCCCAATCTTGTGGAGGAAGAGCCATGGCTTCTTTGTCCATGCTTTCGTCTACCATACCGGCAATTTTCACGTATCCGCCTAGTGGCAGCCAACCGATACCGTATTCGGTGTCTCCTTTTTTCTTTTTTACTAGGCTGAACCAAGGGTCGAAGAAGAGGTAGAATTTCTCTACTCGAATTTTGAATAGGCGTGCTGGAATAAAGTGCCCCAGTTCATGAAGTACAATAAGAATGGAGAGAGAAAGTATAAGTTGAAAAGCTAGAATCATAGACAATTTTTGTAGAATCAAAAGTACATCGCAGAAAATGAAAAGAAGTATTTTTTTTGTGAATGTTGTTGTGGAATTAAAAATGTTGGTTAAATTTGCACCTCTCTTGAAATCCCTGACGGGTGCTTTATTCTGGTTACGACAGAAGACTGAAGACAAAGAGGAGTTGTTTTTGTTGGAATGAATAGTTCCACTAAAAATGTTAAATTCCTTAGTAGCTCAGTTGGTTAGAGCACATGACTGTTAATCATGGGGTCCCTGGTTCGAGTCCAGGCTGGGGAGCGAAGCCTTGCAGAAATGCGAGGCTTTTTCGTTGGAAAAACATTCCCTTCGGGAAGTATCCACGTAGTGGACTAATCCCGTTGGGATGTATCCGCTTTGCGGATGTATCCACCTAGTGGACTAATCCCGTTGGGACATATCCGCTTTGCGGACCAATCCACGTTGTGGACTAATCCCGTTGGGATGTATCCGCTTTGCGGACCAATCCACGTTGTGGACTAATCCCGTTGGGATGTATCCGCTTTGCGGACTGACCCCGTTGGAACAACTCACTTGTAGAATTTTAAACACCTTTCTTTCAATGATTTACGGCTCTTATTGACAAAAAATACGATTTTCATCACTTTCTGTCAATAAGAATCCTATATTTGTGATATTCAATTTATTACTGAATATTATGATTGTTAGAGAGGACTACCTTCGAAAACTAAGATTACTCAAGGATCAAAACCTAATAAAGGTGATTACCGGCATTCGTAGATCTGGGAAATCTTCCTTGCTACAAGCCTTTTGTCTTGAATTGAAAAACAACGGAATACCTGATTCAAACATTCAGTTTTTCAATTTTGAAGAAAGAGAAAACATTCATTTGAATCATTGGTCAAAGCTTTACGATGAGATTATTCAAAAGACTTCCGAAACAGAAAAATATTATATTTTTCTCGATGAAGTTCAATTGATCACTGACTTCGAAAAATTAGTCAATGCGCTTTTTACCAAAAAAAATATAGACCTTTATGTCACGGGGTCCAATGCCTATTTACTCTCCAGTGAATTGGCTACTTTACTTTCGGGAAGATATATTGCTATAAACATTCACCCGTTCTCTTTTAAAGAATACACGCAAGCGTTTTCAGAGGACGGAAATACAGATAGGCTGTTCAGAAAATACATGAACGCCAGTTCATTTCCTGAAGCAGTTAGCTTGTCGAAAATCGATGAAAATCTTGTGAATGATTATCTGCAAACGATATACAATACCGTTGTCATAAAGGACATTGCCACGCGATATAAATTAAGAAATCTTCACAATCTCAAACGATTGATTGATTTCATTTTTGAACATGTTGGTTCTTATCTCTCTCCTGCAAATATTGCTAAGGAGCTCAGCACAGCGAACAAAACCATTTCTCACAACACGATAACCAAGTACCTCGACTTTCTTGTTAAGTCATACATCCTTTATCCGGCTGCAAGATTCGATATAAAAGGCAAAGAACTTCTTCAATCTAATGAAAAATATTACCTCATAGATCTCGGATTAAAGAACATTACCACAACCAATAAAGTTGACGGAAATCTTGGACACAAATTAGAAAACGTGATTTATTTCGAGTTACTACGCAGAGGTGGAAAAGTACATGTTGGGAAAAACAATGAAAAGGAAATTGATTTCATTGTACAAAAAGCAAACAATGAATACGAGTACTATCAAGTAGCCTACACCGTAAGCGATGAGAAAACACTTGCAAGAGAACTTGCTGCGTTTCAAAACATACGCGACGGTTATCCGAAATATCTTTTAACCATGGACTTTGACACAACGAATATTAACGGCATTCAAAAAATAAATGTCATAGACTGGTTGCTTAGGTAATCTTAAAAGCAAAATAAATACCCTTCGTGAAAAACGGGCATTAAGATATGCCGAACAACTTACTTTACTAGAACAGCGAGGCTTAATTATTGAAAAACGAGCGAAGTGTCTTCATTTGGAGGCATTGATGTGCGCAGTGATTTTTATCATGCAGTAAAACTACCAAAACAAAAATGAAATCTTCGCTCGAGTTATTTAGAACTACCTTGAAAAAAATAATTCACATGTGCTTTTCAGCAACTGCAAGCTTTTCAGCATCCATAGTCATAGGAACCCTTGGCGTTGTGACCTTCAAAAAGAGTAAAAATTCCAACTTGAAATTCTTAGGAGCGATTCCTTTTTTATTCGCAGTGCAACAGTTTACGGAAGGGTTCGTGTGGCTGAGTTTCAATCATTCCGATTTTCAATTTATTCAATCCAACGCAACCAAAGCGTTCTTGTTTTTCGCATGGGTCTTGTGGCCCGTGCTTATGCCCTATTCCATTTACAAAACAGAAACTCCCGGGTTGAAAAAGAACATTAATTTTTATTTTTTCCTTCTCGGAAGCGCCTCTGGCGTGCATTCGGTATACATGCTCTTTGCAGATAACCCTCGACCTCTGGTGAATAATTTTCACATCGACTACATTGTTTCATTGTCCCAGTTCGACGAAAAAATTCAATTGGCGCAGCAAATTACCTATGTTGTTGTAACCGTTGTTCCGTTGTTCGTTTCCTCACTGAAAGGAGCGAGGGTGTTGGCTGTTGCGAATTTCATTGCCTTGGTTTTAGCCTTTATCTTTTTCAAACATTCACTGCCAAGTACCTGGTGTTTTTTCGCGGCTATTTTAAGTGGAATTATTTATTGGATTGTTCGAATGAATTCGAAGAAGACCATTGTATAGCTGAATTCGGTCTCACAAAAAAAGCCCTTCCAATCGGAAGGGCTTCTCTTTACCTAATAACTAAACTATCTCTGAACCATCATACGTTGTGTTTGAAGTTCTCCATTATAGATGGCTTCAACAAAATATAATCCGTTTGCGAGCGGTTGCTCGAATGTGATGTTCGTATTTAGAATACCGTCTACTGAGTAGCGGTTGATCCACACTTGACGACCCATAGCATCTACTACACGAATTTGAACGTTCTCTGAAGTTACTCCAGATAAGTTAATGTTCACATCTGTTCCGTGAGTTGGATTCGGATACAAGCTCATGTTTACTTCGTTCGCTGTTTCCACTCTTACTGCTTGGTTAGCTGCTTGACTTCCGTCTGCAATCATACCTGCGGTTCCAACAATGCTCATGCATGTTGTTGTTCCCCATTGGTAGTCCGTTCCAGTGTTTGGTAAAATTGGAGCAGTTCTTACATTGTACGTCTTACCGTATTGCAATTGCAACACTGTACCCAAGTTAATGTAGTTTGAAGCTGCGCCTCTGTTCACTGCAATTGGAAGACCTACTGGGTTACCAGATGCATCTAATTCCGTGAACTCCCAACGCCAGTTCGTTGAACCACATACCCATGGCAATGCGGCTACAATAGCACCACGGAAACGCGGACCCGCAGCACATTGGTTGGAAACACGAAGAGCAGTAACCGGCTGAGTCGCTGTGCTCATGGTACATGGAGCTAATCCAGGTACAGAGATTATCTCCGCAACTCCTGCGGCGTTGTTAATGGTGTACGTATTTGTGATTAACACGTTGTACGTTGAACCGTATGGAAGCGTCGGTAATACGCTGCTCAATACACAGATGTCTGAGTTTTGAGTGCGAGTGTATACGTTACCATTAGCAGGACCAGATACGCCAGTGTATGTGAATGTGTAGCTCGTTCCAGTTGCACCAGCCCAAGTTGCCTTGAAGTACTGACACAATGTGTATGGACCTGGACCGTAGTCACAACCACCACGCTTCAACATCTTCGCACAGATAGAGTAAGTAC
>JBIKVX010000258.1:0-2965 GCA_044356625.1 Flavobacteriales bacterium
ATCAAACGAGAAAACACATCAACCTCACGGAAAGGCATGTGACGCTCTTCAATTACCGTTCTAGTCATGTTCTCTGGACCATACATGTGAGAGATCACATCGTTCACCACTGTGCTATTGATACCTAGGTGGCCAGTAGCATATTTTTTAAATTCTTTACGTTCAAACATAGAGTAATATTTGTGTCGAAGATACAGCGGTTTTTAATTCAAAACCCTGACTTCAAACGATAGACTTTTCAACTTATTCAATAACTTCAAATCGCTTGAACTTAATGCGTCCAAGCTCACACTCGTCTTCCCACATAGCAAGCGGGCGGGCGTATACAGATCCAAATGGAATGGATTTATAAACAACCAAGGCCTCCTGGTTTTCGCTGTGATTCGCTAGCGTAATAATTTCGTAAACCCCACCCTTGTAGTGTTTCCAACGCTCACCTGGCATCGGGTATCTCATTGCTTTTTCCATTTTTTTCTTTTATAAAACTACTGTTCCAAAATTATCTGCTAATTGCTTTCGCACTTCATCTAATCGTTTCTTTTCCGCCAATAAAATCATTACCTCGTCTTCGTTCGACTCCCCTTCCAATTGAGATTCAATGGCCTTTGCAGCAATTTGTACGTGGCGCATTTTCATGCGAAATAAACAATCTTTCGCGGCCTTTCCTATGACATACTCCTCTGATTCAGTTAATATGCCGTGTTTCGTTTTCCAATTCTCACTTATCTGGTGACGCGTGGTTAACACGTTTACCGCCTCACTTCGAACACTTTCTTCCTCGTGAGAAGTAAAGTTGTGATGACTCGGCATTTGATTGTCCTTCACCAATTCCAAATACTCCTTTAACATTTTCGAATAAACTTCAGACTGAAGCGTCATGAAATCGTGTTCGAGATTTCCAATTAAATAATCTGCCACCGATAAATGAATAACTTCTCGCTTGCCTTCTTCATTCACTATTTCAATGGGCATTTCATACTCGCCGTACATCAACAAAATGCGCAGGAAGTCTCGCTCTTGTGCTTCCGCATTCAGCGTGTCGGCAACCGGTGCAGTTTCATCAAGCGGAGTTGGGGCGGGCGCTTCAACAGTTGTGTGAACACCTCCCTCTTCCGAAGAAGCCGGTTTTCCTGGACCTTTCTTTAAATTTTCTTGAAGCGATTTGTTCAGTTCTAAAAACAGAACAGACTCGCCAATGCCCATAATTTGAGAACAGTCCTGAACAAATACCGATCGCTTAATGGCGTCCGGAATCAGCGCAATGCTATCTACAATTCCGCGAATTAATCCCGCTTTTTTGATAGGGTCATTGCCTACTTCTTCAAGAAGTAAAGCTGTTTTGTATCGAATGAAATCCTTTGCGTTTTCCTTCACATACAGCTGAATCTCTTCGCTGCTGTGCTTTCTAGAATAACTGTCCGGATCATCACCATCTGGAAACGATGAAACGCGAACGTTCATCCCTTCCTTCAATATCATGTCAATACCTCGGAAACTCGCTTTAATTCCAGCTTTGTCTCCGTCGTATAAAATCGTAATGTTCTGAGTGAAACGACGAATGAGTCGAATCTGCCCTTCCGTTAAACTTGTTCCACTACTCGCAACCACATTCTCAACGCCGGCTTGATGAAGCGCAATCACATCTGTATATCCTTCAACCAAAAAACAGTTGTCTTCCTTCACCATCGCGTTCTTCGCGAGATGCAGCCCATACAAGGTGTTCGACTTGTGATAAAGATCGCTTTCCGGGCTGTTGAAATACTTCGCAATGTCCTTCTCTGCTTTCAGTGTTCTTCCGCCAAAGGCAATCACCTTTCCACTCACATTGTGAATCGGGAACATTACTCGTCCACGGAAGAAGTCATACGGCGAACCGTCCTTCTCACGGGTTAAACCGGTCTTCAACAAATACGTCAACGAATGTCCTGCAGACAGGGCTGCTTGGGACATCTTGTCCCATCCATCTGGACAATATCCGAGTTGAAATTTCTTCAGCGTGTCTTCACGAAATCCGCGCGCTTCGAAATAAGAAAGCCCAATGGCTCTTCCCATTTCTGAATTGTACATCTGATCTTGGAAGTATTTATTGGCGTAATCCGTGACAACAGAAAGTTGTTCACGTTCGCTCTTTTCAGCTTTTTGTTCTTCCGTCTGACTCTCTTCTTCAATTTCAATGTTGTACCTGTTGGCCAACCAGCGCAAGGCTTCCGGATAGGTAAGCTTCTCGTGCTGCATGAGGAAATCAATGGCATTTCCGCCTTTCCCAGAACTGAAATCTTTGTAAATTCCTTTCGCTGGAACAACGAAAAAACTCGGTGTTTTTTCATTCACAAACGGAGAAAGACCGCGATAAGAAGACCCACTTTTTTTCAAATGAACAAACTCGCCAACCACATCTTCAATGAGAATGGCCTGAAAAATTCGATCTATGGTGGAACGGGAAATCATGGGACTACCAAAGGTAGTGCTACATAACTACATTCACAATACGTTTTGGAACAACAATGATTTTTTTCGGGGTTTTTCCTTCCAAATATTTCGTTGTGCTCTCATGCGCCATCACCTGCGCCTCAACGTCTGCGCCGCTCATGCCCACAGGAAGCGACAAGAAAAACCTCGTTTTTCCATTGAATGAAATCGGATATTCGAAATTATCGTCTTCCAAATACTTGTTCTCGGCAACCGGCCATGATTCATTCATGACTGAAGTTGAATGGCCTAAATTCTTCCAAAGTTCTTCAGCTAAGTGAGGGGCATACGGAGAAAGCAAAACAACCAGAGGCTGCAACGCCTGACGCTTGTTACATTTGAGATCTGTAAGCTCATTGGTTGCAATCATGCATGCGCTAACAACCGTATTCCAAGAGAATCGCTCGAGGTCTTCGGTAATCTTTTTAATGGTCTTGTGAACCACTCGCATTTCAGCCGCAGTGGCCTCTTCGGAAGAAACTGAGAACGTTTCATT
>JBIKVX010000282.1:0-2566 GCA_044356625.1 Flavobacteriales bacterium
AAGTTATTTCGCTTTGTCAATAATTTCTTGAACAACGCTTGGGTCAAGTAATGTAGTCGTATCGCCAATAGCATCGAATTCCCCTTCAGCAATTTTCCTTAAAATGCGACGCATAATCTTTCCACTTCTCGTTTTCGGAAGACCGCTTACAATCACAATTTTATCCGGTTTCGCAATCGCACCAATTTGCTCACTCACCGTCTTCATAATCGAATAAACCATCTCCTGCTCAAACCCTTTCGAAACATCTCGCGAAGCGTCTTGTGCAACATCTTTCGCAGAATCTTGCAAAGCATTTGCATCTTTCGAAGAATCTTGTGTAACATCTTGCAAAACATTTGCACCTTCCGCAGGACCTTTCGAAGAACCTTGCAATGCACCTTGTTCCCCACATATCACAAACGCAAAAATCCCTTGCCCTTTGATGTAATGCGGATAACCCACCACCGCACTTTCAATAACACCAGGTGTATGATTAATCGCGTTCTCTACTTCAGCAGTTCCTATTCGATGTCCGCTTACGTTCAACACATCGTCAACCCTTCCTGCTAAACGATACATGCCGTCTGCATCTCTATATGCACCGTCTCCGGTGAAATAATAATTTTTGTATGTACTGAAGTAATTCAAAATACAACGTTCGTGATCGCCATAAGTCGTTCGAATCAAAGAAGGCCACGACTGTTTGAAACATAGATTTCCCGTTAAATCGTTTTCAAGAATTTCATTCCCTTTATCGTCTAACAAAACGGGAAGAACCCCGGGCATAGGTAATGTGGCAAACACAGGCTTCGATGGAGTAACACCGGCCAAACTTGAAATCATCACACCTCCTGTTTCCGTTTGCCAGAAGGTATCTACAACCGGACAGTTTCCTTTTCCAATTTTATCGTGGTACCAATTCCAGGCTTCTTCGTTAATGGGCTCTCCAACGCTTCCGAGTATACGCAACGAAGACAAATCTTTTCCTTCCAAGAATTCATCTCCGGCCGACATTAAACTGCGAATGGCCGTTGGTGCGGTGTAGAAAATATTCACCTTATGTTTCGCTACGATGTCCCAAAATCTTCCAGCATCCGGATACGTAGGTATGCCTTCAAACATCAATGAAGTAGCGCCATTCAGGAGAGGTCCGTAAATCAAATAGCTGTGTCCTGTAACCCATCCAATATCGGCTGTGCAAAAATGAATATCTCCTTTCTGATATTGAAACACATTCAAAAAGGTATAGGCCGTCCACACCATGTAACCCGCTGTACTGTGCACAACGCCTTTCGGTTTACCTGTGGAACCGCTCGTGTACAAGATGAACAACGGGTCCTCAGACTGAAGCGTCTCTCCGGGCTTCATGTAATTATTGGTGGAAAGAACACGTCCTTTCAATTCATTCCAATCGACATCAATTTCTTTTTTTTCGGTTGGAAGGTTGATGTAGTTGAAGACCAACACATTTTTTATTTTTCTTGTTGAAGTCAATGCTTCATCCACCACCGACTTCAATGGAATAATCTTGTTTCCGCGAAGTCCACCGTCCATGGTTATCACGAAATCTGCTTCAGCATCGTCTACGCGATCTGCGATACTGCGCGCACTGAATCCGCCGAAGATCACAGAGTGCACCGCGCCAATTCGCGCACAGGCCAAGACGCTGAACACCAACTCCGGCACCATGCTCATGTAAATACAAACACGATCTCCTTTTTGAACACCCATGGCTCGAAGCATTTCAGCAGCAATACATACTTCTTTATGAAGTTGAGTATACGTGAATGAACGCGCTTGAACCGAACGTTCATTCGGTTCCCAAATGAGCGCAGTTTCATTTCCCTTTTCAGCCAAATGCCTGTCGAGTAAATTTTCAGTAATGTTCAACTCACCACCGTCGAACCAACGGGTTTTGGCATCGGCAAAAGTTCCCGAAAGCACCGTGTCCCATTTCTTTTTCCAAGAAAAAGATTCAGCTACTTCACCCCAGAATTTATCTGGATTGGTAATGCTTTCGGCGTAAACCGATTTATATTCTTCAAACGATTCAATTCGTTTCATAGTCGTCTATTTTGAAGTTCCAAGTTACATCATTGCTTTTAACTTAACTTTGATTCATGAAGGCTCTTGCAAGAATATTTCTCATCTTTTTATTGCAAAGTATTTGTGAGGGAGTTTTCGCCCAACCCAATCTTCCAACCGTAACATTGACGCCGGTGTATTCTGTTCAGTTGCCAGCCGAACTGCTCGAAACCTCCGGTATTACTCATTTTCAGCAAGGACTTGTTACACACAACGATAATTCAGATGAGCAGTTGTACGTGATAGACACGTTGAATGGAACCATTCTTCAGACTTATTCATTGAACGGAACTTCCAATTTCGATTGGGAAGAAATCACCCAAGACAGCTTGTATCTGTATGTCGGAGATTTTGGAAATAACGCTGGGAACAGAACAGACCTGCATATTCTTCGAATTGAAAAATCATCTCTTCTTCAAGGCACGCCTGCCATAGATACCATTGCTTTTGCTTACGAAGATCAAATAGATTTCACGCCTTCCAATCAAAACACAGCCTT
>JBIKVX010000047.1:0-10356 GCA_044356625.1 Flavobacteriales bacterium
ATGCGGATGCTGCGTGCGCCAATTCACTTCATTCAAATTTCCACCCGAAACAAAATACTGGTCGATATACGCTTTCGAAAAATCCTCCAACACGTGATCGCGGAAATTCACCAAGGCAATCCATCCGTCTTCGTCGTTCACATCTTCAAACCACTCTTCGTAATAGCAATCGTCGCTGGTGTGGAAGTTCAACACATTTTCACCAATGAAAATGAATTTCGTAATTCCTTCGTTAATTAAATGATCTGCGAACTCGCGCTTCAAAAACATAATGTCGTTGTACAACAAATCGTTCCACTCACCAATTAATTCAACAATCGCATAACCTTCGCCGTAGTGGGCGAAGAGCAATTTCACAAACAACGTCTGACTGCCTATGGTGTCCCATTGCGGATGAATGTAAAAATCGTAAATCTTGTTGCTGAATTCGAATTCAGAATACTCCTGATTGTAAAACGGAGAAAGCTCATCTTCCTCAGCGCAATACAATCCCCTCCAATTATAATAAGGCTCTAACGTGTGCATGTTATTTTTTCAACGAGTCAACGGCTAATCTAACGCTTCCTTCTTTCAACAAAAGTGCTTTCGCTTCTTCTGCATTCAACCCTGTTTCTTCCATCACCATTCGTGTTCCGCGATCGACCAATTTGTAGTTGGAAAGCTGCATGTCTACCATCTTGTTTCCTTTCACATGCCCCAACTGAATGAAGGTGCAGGTGGTAAGCATGTTCAATACTAATTTCTGCGCGGTTCCACTTTTCAAACGCGTACTTCCAGTTACAAACTCAGGTCCTACAACCACTTCAACAGGGAATTTCGAAACAGCCGCAACAGCCGATCCCGCGTTGCAAACCACACATCCGGTTGAAATGCCTTCTTCGTTGCATTTCTTTAACGCACCAATAACGTAAGGCGTTCTTCCCGACGCAGCAATTCCAACCACCACATCATTTTTATTTATATCGAAAGTCTGAAGGTCTTTCCAGCCTTGCTCTTCATCGTCTTCAGCAAATTCAACGGCTTTGCGAATGGCGCCGTCGCCACCTGCAATAATTCCTATCACACGTCCGAAGTCCACTCCGAACGTAGGCGGACATTCAGAAGCGTCTACAATGCCCAACCTTCCGCTGGTGCCGGCACCCATGTAAAACAGTCTTCCGCCAACTTTCATTTTAGAAACAATTTCCTCAACTAATTTTTCAATTTGAGGAAGCGCAAGCGCGACTGCTTTAGGAACAGAGCGGTCCTCTTCATTCATTCCGAACAATAATTCGGAAATGCTTTTGTTTTCTAGGTTATTGTGGTTACTCGAAGATTCGGTTGTTGACATGGTAAATGTTTTTCACAACGAAGGTAAGAAAGGTGTTCACAACCCGTTTCATTTAGAATTAAATCTTAGTGAGTGATTGTTTATTTTCGAAAGAGTAAAATGCAAATTTATATGAAGAAAATTCTTGGATTAATGTTGGTGCTTTTCACTTCGGTGACGGCCTTCACACAAACAGACTCTACTATTACTGGCGATGTAGATGTGGCGGCAAATGCAACGAAAATGCTAAGTGCGGAGCACGAATATGTAACAGGAAATATGCGTGGGGCCCTCACGATTTTTCGTGAAGTGTTAGCGAATGATCCAAGGAACTACAAGGCCCAACTGGGTGAAGCGGAATGTTATTACAACTTGAAAAAATATCCGGATGCATTCAAATCATTGGATAAAGCAACGAAAATTAAAGCCGGTGAAGATAGGAAAGAGTTAATCTTGTTTTATGCCAAGTGTTATCACAGAACAGGAGAATTGGACAAGGCGATTGAAAAATACAACGCTTATTTGAAATTGGAAAAACCCAAATCTTATGAAGCGGAAGAGGCAACTAAGTACATTCGTGAATGTGAATTCGCTAAACGCAAAATGGAGAAACCTGCGGATGTTACCATAACTAATTTAGGAGGAGTCATTAATTCACGTTTGGAGGAATATGCGCCAAGTATTACTGCAGATGGAAAAATGATCGTATTCACGTCACGTCGCGACAATACCACTTCTCCGCCAGAGCGCATGGGAAAGAATATTGACGAGAAAGGAGACTATAAGTTTTATGAAGATATTTATTACAGTGTTATTGATTCAGTAACCGGTGAATGGAGTGATTGTGAGAAATTGCCAGGTTCGGTAAACACCAATTATCACGATGCCGTGTTGAGCATTGTTCCTGATGGATCAATGATCTATGTCTATAAGAACGATGGCGAAAATGCAGGAGATATATTCTTTTCGAAAAAAGGAGAAACAAAATGGCGCGAGGCCGAGCGCTTGCCAAAGAGCATTAATTCGACGTATTTTGAAGGAAGTGTTTCTCAGACCGCCGATGGTTCGAGGTTGTACTTCATTAGCGAACGTCAGACAGGCCTTGGGCGTGGTGACATTTACTATTCTGAAAAGTCGGGTTCTGGTTGGGGAAAACCAACGAATATGGGGCCAATGATTAATACTCCTTACGACGAGAAATTTGTGTTCATTCATCCAAATGGAAAGACCTTGTTCTTTGCTTCCGAAGGTCATCTGGGCATGGGTAGTTATGACATCTTTAAAACGGAATTGGTTAACGGGGTTTGGACGAAGCCTGTTAATTTAGGGTATCCGATTAACACAGTGAATGAGGAGTCTACATTCTCACTTACTTCGGATAACAAGAACATGTACATCGCTGCAGAGTATAAAGATTCTTACGGCGATAGAGATATTTATAAAATTGATATTTCACGTTACGCATTAATGAGCGAGGGTTATGAAAAAAGTGTCTACGCCCAATTAATTGCTATTGTCGTGGATGCTAACGGAAAACCAAATAAAGGTGTTAAGATTAAAGTGGAAGATTTGGATTCCGGTGAAATTCAAAATGGAGAAACGGATAAAGCTGGATATTGTCGTGTGAATGTTCGAGGTGGGAAAAGCTACAAGGTAACAGCAGAGAAAGATGAGAAGAAATTCTCAGAGGAAGTGAAGATTGAAATGAAGAACAGCGGCGAGACAATTCTAAAATGGGAAATTAAACTTTAATTGCCTAATTGCTTGAATTGAGAAGTGAAGGATTTTAAATCCTTCCACCAAGAATAATCTTTTGCGTAGATGGCGTTCATTTGTTGGACGCCATCTTCGTTTAGAACAACCGCGTTTTTATTCGGTGTAAGAATCCCCGATTTTATTTTTGGAAGTTGACTTGCAAATTCAGCACTTACTTTTCCATAACCAACCCACGATTTTTTTCCAACAAAAACGTTCAGCGCATTGCTGAAAGCTGATATTGGTTTTGAAGTGAATAGAACAGATGGGAAAAGAACAAGCGTGAAGAATGAACTAATGAAATCGAATGCCCGTTTTTGACGTTTGTTTAGTGTGTTTGAAATGGAGTTCACGGTAACAAAGAAACCTTCTGTAGCGCTTTGTATATGTTGACTTCCAATGATAAATAAACTCTCGGGTGGTGCAATTTTAAATTCAAGTTGAAGGGAAGAAAGCGCGCCCATTTCCGAAATAATTTCACTGCTGCTTAAGTCTTTCGCACAGAAAATAACTTCCTGAATTTTGTGAATGCGAACATATTCGAACAGCGAAAGGCTGCGTGATTTTTCGGAATTCATTTGCTCGAAAGATGCAATGGGATAATCGATCTGATGCAAAAAAGTTTGAACGCGAGTTCCTTCTTCTTCCGAACCAATGAGCAAAATTCTCTTCTTCGGATTTCCTTGCCAGTTCCATTTTCCTGAAGTGATTTTGCTGAACAACGCGTGTATAAGGGGAAGCGAAACAATAGCAAACAAAGCGCTTAAAAGAATAACGATTCGCGAAAAGCGAATGGTTTCAGGAAGAAGCGAGTATATAAGCAAGGTTATTATTGAAACCAAAAGAACGGGCTTAAGTGTGCGCTGCGGGAATACCGGTCTGTCGTAGGCGCCGTTCAGCCAATTTCCAATTAAGGTAAATCCTGTGATTACACTTGCTGTAATGAGTATGAGTGAATCGTCGAAATTTTTCGATTGCCATTGCGAGTAGTGATCTGCGAAGGTGTAAATACCTAAACTTAAAACTGCCGCATCTGCCAGGGGTAGAAGGCTTGCAGTAACAACGCGCGATACAATGGAAACCGAAGCGCGCATCCATACTGCTAGCTGAATGAAGAACGAAAACCATTTCGCATGAGATGCCGAAAAGTGCTTGCGCGCAAAGATGATCATGGCATTGTAAAACACGTAGACATAATTCAGACTGCCTTTCTTCGTGCTTTCACCTTTGTAGTGAATAATGCTGGTTTCAGGAAAATAGTAATTCTTCCATCCGCCCTGAATGATGCGCCAGCTGAGGTCAATGTCTTCTCCATACATGAAAAACGCTTCGTCAAGCAATCCCACTTGATCTAACGCTTTCTTCCGCATGAACATAAATGCGCCAGCGAGAATTTCAATCTCACATGTCTCTTCGTAGCTGAGGTGTCCTAAATAATAGCGATTGAATTTTTTACTCTTTGGGAATAATTTCGAGATTCCAAAAATTTTGTAGAAGCTGGTTTCCGGAGTGGGAAGTCCGCGTTTCGATTCAGGAAGTAAAATTCCTTTTCCGTCTACCATGGGAACGCCCAATCCGCCTGCTTCTGGATGTGCATCCATGAAGTGAAGCACTTTCGAAAACGTATCTTCTTTTACAACGGTATCTGGATTCAACAAAAGAATGTATTCTCCTTTGGCAATGCGCATCCCTTGATTGTTGGCCTTTGAAAATCCAGTGTTGTCTTTGTTCGCAATGAGATTTACCCAAGGGAATTTCTCTTCCACCATTTCGTTCGAACCGTCAACGCTGTTATTGTCCACCACAATCACTTCAACATCTATTCCACGCATAGCAGCATGCACAGAAGCAAGGCATTGCTCAAGGAAATACTTGACGTTGTAGTTTACGATGATGACTGTCAGACGCATGTTGCGAAGATACGTTATCTAGCTATTCGCTTTTCCGTAGGGAACACGTTGTTGAAGACTTCGTCCCAATGTAATTTCATCGGTATATTCCAGTTCTGCGCCAACGGCAATGCCGCGCGCAATAGAAGTAATTTCAATTGGAAGAGCTTGTAATTTTTTCGAAATATAAAAAGCTGTTGTTTCGCCTTCCATGGTTGCATTGAACGCGAAGATGATTTCAGTAACCTGATCACGCTGGCAGCGTTCCACTAGGCTTTGAACCGTTAAGTCGGAAGGGCCAATGCCGTCCATGGGAGAGATAAGTCCGCCTAACACATGATACAATCCGTGAAACTGCGAAGTGCCTTCCACCGCCATCACATCGCGAATGTCGGCAACCACACAAACCGTTTGCTTATCTCTTCTGTCATTTGCGCAAATGCCACAAAGTTTGTCGTCTGAAAGGTTGTGGCAATTCGAACAAAATTGAACATGCTGTTTCATGAGTTGAAAGGAAGAAGAGAAGCGCTCCACTTCATCGTTCGACCTGCGAAGAAGATCGAGGACCAGACGAAGCGCTGTCTTGCGACCAATACCTGGCAACGAAGACATTTGATCAACGGCAGCTTCTATCCATTTCGAACTTGAACTCATAGCAGCGAAATTACATGCAGTTGTTCGAAACCTTTTCAATAAACAAAAAGACTTTTCAAAAAAATCGATTAATTGCAAAGAAAAACGCGCATGTCTCCTCTTGTAATTGCTTGTGTTCTTATTGTGTACTTCATTGCCCTTTTTGCAGTGGCTGTTGTGACTTCGAAAAAAGCCGACAACGCCTCTTTCTTCAAAGCGAATAAAAGTGCTTCATGGGTGTTGGTTGCTTTCGGAATGATAGGCACGTCGCTTTCAGGTGTGACCTTTGTTTCAGTGCCAGGAACGGTGAGTATTGTGGGTATGCAGTACTTCATGATGGCACTCGGATTTTTCGCTGGATATTTTGTCGTGGCTTTTGTGCTGTTACCGCTCTATTACAAATTGAATTTGACTTCCATCTACTCGTATTTGGAACAACGCTTTGGTTCTCCTTCCTATGAATTAGGAGCCTTGTTTTTTATTCTTTCGCGAACAGTTGGTGCTTCGTTGCGTTTGTTCCTTGTGGTGAACGTGATTCAGTTTTTAATCATGGATGCGCTCGGAGTTCCTTTCGCTGTGACGGCTGGAATTACATTGCTCATGATTCTCGCGTACACATACAACGGTGGGGTGAAGACAATTGTCTGGACAGACACCCTTCAAACATTTTTCATGTTATCTGCCTTGGTGGGATGTGTGATTTATATTTTGAATCAACTCGGCGGTTGGGACGCCGCATGGCAAGCCATTTCTAGCACGAAGGCGACAAGCGGATTGGATTTGGCCTATGTCTTTAACGGCGATGTGTTGCACAAGAAATACTTCTTGAAGCAGTTTCTGGGCGGAGCGTTTATCACCATTGCCATGACCGGATTGGATCAAGAGATGATGCAGAAGAACATTAGTGTTTCGAATTTGAAAGACTCGCAGCGCAACATGATATCGTTCAGTGCAGTTATGGTTGTTGTGGTTGGAATGTTTCTTTTTTTAGGCGCGTTGCTCTTCGTTTACATGCAGCAGTTTCAGTTTGAAAAAGCCTATGTAGGCGATGCTATATTCCCGAACATGGTTATGCAGCACATGCCTCCAATTATGGGATTGTTGTTTATTGTTGGATTAGTGAGTGCGCTGTTTCCATCAGCCGACGGGGCTATTACGGCGTTAACGGCTTCTTTTTGTATTGACTTGCTTCGCTTTTCGAAGATGGAAAAGACAGAAGAGGAGAAAGCAAAAATTCGCAAGCGCGTGCATTTGGCGTTTACGGTGTTGTTCTTTTTCATTGTGTTGTATTTCCGTTGGTTGAATGAAAAGACGATTGTAGATCTGCTCATGGATTTAGCCGGATACACCTACGGACCCTTGCTTGGCTTGTTTGCTTTCGGCATACTTACGCAACGCGTATTGATAGGCAGCAAATGGAATGTGGTTGTGATTTGTTTGTTTTCTCCGGTGCTAACTTATTTGCTTGCATTCAACAGTAAGGTGTGGTTCTTCGGCTACGAAATGGGAGCGGAGAATCTTATTGTAAATGGTGCTATAACGTTCGGCTTACTTTACTTGCGAAGCCGATCGCGTCAAAATCTTGCGTAGCATCTTTCGCTAGAATCTTGTGAAACATCTTTCGTCAGAATCTTCGATTAGATACACTTAAAATAGTCAAAAGGCTCTTTGCAATCTTCGCATTTGTAAAGCGATTTGCAAGCGGTACTTCCGAATTGTGAAACCATAGCGGTGTTCGAAGACTTGCAACGCGGGCAGCGCACGTCGCGGAGTTTACCCATAAGAAGATTTTTATCTGCGCTGCCCTTTTGAGGAGGCGCAATGCCATATTCTTCCAGCTTAACACGAGCCTCTTCAGTCATCCAATCTGTTGTCCACGCCGGAGAAAGAATCGTCTTCACATCGAAATTTTCAATATGCATTTCCACCAACATTTCACGAACGTCTTCCTCTATGGCATGCATAGCAGGACAACCTGAATAGGTTGGTGTAATGAGCACAATAACTTTGTTGTCTTCAATCTGAACATCGCGAACAATGCCCATTTCAACCACGTTCAAGACGGGAATCTCGGGGTCTTCAACTTCTTTCAGGAATTCCCAAATTTCTTGAATCGTGTAATTCATCTTACCACTTTGAATTCGGATACGCGCGCTGCACGAATTGCAACTCACTTAACAAATGTCCAAGGTGTTCCGTGTGTTTTCCCTCACGTCCGCCTTTGTGCATCCAACCCGAAACAGGCATTTGCAAAGTCGCTTCGTTCAAAGTCGCTTGCACATTTACCATCCACGTTTGATGAAGGCTTTCCACGTTCGGACAAATACCCGATGCAGAAATATCAGTATCGTTTGTATTTGGAATAAACCATTCACCGGTGTAATTCCAAATATCATTAATGGCTTTTTGAATGCGAGCATGACTCTCTTCCGTGCCATCTCCCATGCGCAACACCCAGTCGCGACCGTGCTGTAAATGGTAGCGTACTTCTTTCACAGATTTCAATGCGAATTCTTGAAGGAAGGTGTTGCTCGATTTTGAAAGTTCATTCAGATATAAATTATACCATTCCGAATACAAATACTGACGCGCAATGGTAAATGCGTAGTCTCCGTTCGGAAGTTCCAATGCTAAGAAGTTTTTATAGTCCCAAGCATCGCGAAGGAATGCCCAATCGTCTTCCGTCTTCGCATCGCCGCTGGTTTCAGCCACATGCTTGAATAGGAGGGTGGCTTGTCCAATGTAGTCTAGCGCCATGTTGCTTAACGCAATGTCTTCTTCCAACACTGGCCCGTGTCCGCACCATTCAGCAAGGCGTTGACCAAGTATAAGGTTGTTGTCTGCTAGATGCAGAGCGAGTGCTTCTTCTTTCTTCATGATTACATGTGTCCGATTTCGTCAGGAATGTCGTAGAATGTTGGATGACGATAAACCTTGTCGTTCGCAGGATCGAATAACGCGTCTTTGTCTGCCGGAGCAGAAGCAGTGATTGCAGTGCTTGGAACCACCCAGATGCTCACGCCTTCCATGCGACGCGTATATACATCGCGTGCGTTTTCAATAGCCATTTTAGCATCGGTAGCATGTAAACTTCCAACGTGTTTATGTGACAATCCACTTTTGCTGCGGATGAATATTTCCCATAGGGGCCAGTTCGACGTACTCATAATTTCTAATTCTTGCAACGAATTTAATCCGATTCACGTTCACAAAAATCAGTTTCCACAATAATTCTATATTTGTGAGGAAAATCATTACGCAAATCCTATGTCGAATCTATCTGTAGCCGAGTTCCAGCAAGTGTTTCCCGATATCTATGAACGTGAAACTGTTGAAGCAATTTTGGAAATTGGAAAACTTAAAAAGTTACGAGCAGACGATTGGATGGTAGACATCGGCGAACCAATTGTATACATGCCTTTGTTGTTGAAAGGACAATTACGCATTCTTCGTGAAGATGAAGACGGGCATGAATTGTTACTCTATTACATTCATCCTGGAGAAACTTGCGCTATGTCCCTTACGTGCTGCAGTGGGAATGCAGTGAGCAATGTTCGGGCAGTAGCGGAAGAGGATACAGAACTGCTGCTTTTGCCCATACAGATTATAGACGAATGGACCACGAAGTATCCTTCCTTCAAATCATTTATTCTGAAAACCTATCAAAAGAGATTCGAAGAATTATTGAATACCATTGATAGCATTGCCTTTCACAACCTCGACGACCGCTTATCGCAATTGCTGAAGCAGAAATCAGAGAAGGAGGGAAGTGTATTGAAAACCACCCACCAAGAATTAGCCAATCAATTGAATTCTTCGCGCGAAGTTATCTCCCGCTTGCTGAAGCAAATGGAGCGAAAAGGAAAAATTCAAATGGGAAGAAACAAGATTACTCTTTTATAATTCGCTGCGTTACGTTTCCTTCTTTGCTCGTTATTTTAACCAAGTAAATTCCAGCTGGAAGGTTTGATAAATCAATCGTTTTCTTCTTTGCGAAGAAGGAATCTTTCATTGCAATTTGACCGGAAATATTCAACACTTGCAATTCTTTCCTTCCGTCTAAATCTACATTTATGTTTATGAATGAAGCAGTAGGATTAGGGAAGATTTCAATTTGCTTCAATAATTCATTCACGCCAACTTCGCATTCACCTGCGGTGAAGTTCACTATGCCGTGGTAATAGATTGCTTCGCAAGAATTTCCATAAGTGATTCCATCGCAACCGCAAACCGGATCGTAAATGGCAATACAATCAACAGCATTATTAATTAGGGTTGAATCTATGCATGTACCAGATTCTCCGCAAGTGCTTAGACAATCTTCAAGTGTGCTGTAAAAGGAAGCCGAGTAGTCTATGTTTCCTGCAACGTAGCCGCATCCGCTGTATCCTGAACAAGACGTCCCGTTCGGGGCGAAGCCAAGAAACATTTGGCAAAGGCCGAAGTCTAGTCCACTGACATTGCTGCAAAGTGGGGCTTGTTCAATGCAGGCTCCTTCAGTGTAAGTCAATACACCGCCGAAATTAATGGCTTCGCACGCATTGGAATATGTTACGTTGTTACAACCACAAACGGGTAAGAAGACTGCAGGGCAAATCGCATTCAAATCAATAAGAGTAGAGTCAATGCACTCAATGAAAACAGTGGTGTCTTCAAGGCAGGAAGCGTTGCAGGCATAGGATGAAGTGTAGAATCCAAGAGAGTAATCGATTCCATCTGAACCAACATATCCGCAACCGCTAAGAGAAACACAACCGCTATCGGTCATGG
>JBIKVX010000259.1:0-2950 GCA_044356625.1 Flavobacteriales bacterium
AATTAAGAAATGCCGAATGGACATTTGTGTCTTTGGATGAGTTCGAACATTTCGAAATAGAAAGCGTCTCTACAGATGAAAATCAAGATAAAACGTATATTATAAAATCAGTTTTAAAAGATTGGAAAGCAGATAAGCGATATAACTCAAGATTTTTCATAAAATACGATAAAATTCAAGGACAAAGTGAACTCGCTGATTTTGTTTGGCGTAAAGAAATGATTTTAGATGTAGCTGCATATTCGTTTGAGCTGATAGTCCCCGAAAAAGACTTGCCCTCAGAGAATGACAATACCAGTGAATATAGAGATTGTCCAGTTTGCAGGGGTCTCGGCGTTGAAGATAACAGGCCATGTTCAGAATGTGACCGCAATAGAGATTGCAAACTTCAAGGTAGTGGTGGTTATAAAATGGGATATGTAAGAGGTGGATTTAAAGTAGACTGCAGACCTTGTTATCAATGCGAAGGAAGAGGTGTTTTTCCGGAAAAATGTAGAAAATGTAATGGAAGTGGTCGTATTACTGAATTCGAGTAGGTAGAGAATTAGAAATTACAAATAGTCAATACATTAAATCCGAAGGTTTTCCCATTATACAGTGGGAATATCAGAAGGTAAGAAAAGGTAAGAGAGGGGAAGATTAACAACGCAGTTCCAATTATGAAATAGGAATTAAGCAGTAGGAATAAAACCGAAGGTTTTCCAATAAAGCCGAAGGCTTTCACAGTTCTAATACGATTCTCAAATTCTCCTTCAACTGCCCTACCTGTTCCCGAGTGAGCTTACCGAGTTTTTTAATGAAGCGTTTGTTATCTATGGCGCGGAGCTGATCTACAAGAATGTCGCTCTTTTCGTCGAGTTGTTTTTTGGATAAAGCAACACGAAGAATTTTTAAATCTGGAAGGACGTTGGTTGTTATGGGGCAGATGAGGGTGGAAAGATGAATGTCGTTGAGCAGATTAGTCTGCACTACAACAACAGGACGAACTTTACCGGGTTCTGTTCCTTTGGAAGGGTTTAGGTTTGCTAACCAGATTTCGTATTGACTAATCTTCATCGATGAGTCTTTCGTATTCATCTAAAATATCTCTGCTCGAACCATAGGCCGCTCGCGATTCTTTCACGAGTTGATCACGCAACATCTTCCGATTGTAATACTTGTTGTATATCGCCAACGCCTCGTTTATGTATCGATTCCGAGTGGTGCCCAATTTCTCCACAACCTTTTCTGTTTCCAAGAAAATTTCGTCGTCGAGTTTCAGTGAAAGATTTTTCATAATGCAAAGATAGTATATACAGAAGGTATATACCGCTTGTGAAGGAAGTTTATTTAACGAGGACGACTTGCGTTGCGAGGGTCTTGCAGACGAGGGTTGCAAGCAACGAGAGTCCTTCGGACGAGGGTTTAACAACGAAGTTCTAACAACGAAGTTCCCACAACGTAGTTCCCACAACGCAGTTCCCACAACGTAGTTCCCACAACGAAGTTCAAAACTTCCAAGCAACCACTCGACTCGATTTGTTTCCGATGTTCATCGGAAGAATCCGCATATCGCGGGCATCGACGTATTCGAGTTTGAGTTGAATTTTTTTGAGTGTACTTTCTTTGGAAACGAGCGTGCTGAACCACTCGACTTGTTTTGCGTAAACAGCGCTTTGAAGAATCATTTTTTCAATGAAGGTTTCTTCTCCACCTTCGCACCAGAGCTCGGTTCCTTGTCCGCCGAAGTTTAATTGCACCTTAGCGTTTCGTGAATTTTTAAGGTTTCTGTTTTTACGAAGATTGCCTTGCTGCGCTTCTTGAAGTGAAGCGTGGAAGGGAGGATTGCAAACGGTTAGCTGGAATTTTTCTTCGGGAAGAATAATTCCGTGAAAGATGTCGTGCGCATTTTTCTGATGGCGCAATTCTATTTTATGTTGAAGGGAATCGTTCTCGTTTACAATTTTTTGTGAAGCTGCAACAGCCTTTTCATCGATGTCTGAACCCACGAAATTCCAGTTGTATTCATGAACACCAATGATGGGGTAAATGCAATTCGCTCCAACACCTACATCTAACACACGAATGTTATTTCCTAGGCTTTTATCTTGAAGGAAATTCGGATTGTTCTTGTAGAGCAGGTCGGCTATTTGGTGAATGTATTCGGCTCTTCCAGGAATAGGAGGACACAAATAATTTTCAGGAATATCCCAATTCGCCACACCGTAATGTTTCTTCAGCAACGCCTTGTTCAGCAGCTTCACCGCCTCTGCATTGAAGAAATCGATACTCTCATTTCCGTAAGCATTCATTTTCACAAACGCCCCTAACTCGGGAACGGCTCGAATGAGTTCAGGGAAGTTGTAGTTTTCTTTGTGTTGATTTCTTGGGTGCATATCGGGCTTTTAATCTGTCGATTTGAATTTCATTCAGACACGACTGCGAAGTTAGTTAGTAAGCCTTGCGTGAATGGATATAAGTAGTTAAGATTTCTAATCTTGATTTTCAAGAAACTTCTTTGAGTTAACTTTATTGAAATGGGAATTGTCTCATTTGTTTGCGAGATGTTCAAGAGTGCATGAATCAATCGGATATAGAAAAAATTCTAGCGCTTAATGACGGCAAATGGTTGGAGTATTTATTCAAAGGCAGATACAACGCATATAGCTTGAGTTCTGTTCCTTTCAGAGGGACTTGGTTTAATATGAATACTCCCTATTACATTGAAGCGGAGCTGAAATAAAATACAATCTGAATTATGGTCAGAGACTAAGCGTATTGGCAAGTTCTCTTTCTCAGGAAAGAATTTTCACAATTGGTTTGATTCATCGTTTCTTAAGGACAACGGTTTTGTGATTATCCGAAATAATCAAACAATTGAGACCAAGGCTGTTGATTTAACAATGTACGATTATTTTAATTTAGGTATGGTTGCTCTTGGTTTGTGAAAACCCAATAATATAGTATAATC
>JBIKVX010000261.1:0-2949 GCA_044356625.1 Flavobacteriales bacterium
TTCGCTATTTCAATGTTGTGGAGCTACTTGTGGTTCTGTCAGTATATGTTGATTTGGTATTCAAATATTCCTGAAGAAATAACCTATTTCAAGGAGCGCTATGATCATTACATGGTTTTGATGTGGACCATATTCGCAGTGAACTTTGTTGTCCCTTTTTACACCTTGATTTCTCGTGACGCAAAGCGCAACACGAAGTACCTAACAAGAGTGGGTGTGATTATTTTAATTGGTCACTTTGCAGATTTGTATTTAGCTGTTATTCCAGGAACCATTCACGGGCATTTGTTGTGGGGATTTGGTGAAGGACACCATGCAAATTTCGGCTGGTGGTTCGAAATTGGAATGTTACTTGGATTCTTAGGATTGTTCTTGCGTGTTGTATTGACCACATTAACCAATGCCCCTCTTGTTCCGAAGAACCATCCTTTCCTACAAGAGAGCGAAAATCATCACATTTAATTGAAGCGTAAGAAAAAAAGATAGTCAAATGAAACTACTAATTCTTTTAGTTATCGTACTTGCAATCATTGCCATAGCGCAATTGACTAAAGTATATGAATTGAGCCGTTCGTTAAGAAAGAACAAAGAGGAGGAGATCTCTGCGGCCGACAATAAACTGAATGCTAACTTGATGTTGGTGTGGATGTTTTTATTCTTTGTAGGCACTGTATTTCTCTATGTGAGATATGGAGATTATCTTCCTGTAGCAGCCTCTGCGCATGGCGTTGATGTGGATCAGTTGATGAAGGTGAACATTTGGTTGATTACCATAGCCTTCTTTGTTGTTAACTTTTTCCTTTTCTATTTTGCATGGAAATACCAATTCAAGAAGGGAAGAAAAGCGAAATTCTTTGCGCATGACAATCGCTTGGAGATGCTTTGGACATTGGTGCCCGGTGTAGTACTAGCCTTTATCATCGTATACGGTCTGATTACTTGGAACAAGATTACTGGTCCTGCTTCAGCTGAAGCAATTCAGATTGAATTGTACAGTAAACAATTCGACTGGACAGCGCGTTACCCAGGGGCAGACAAAACCTTTGGTGCCGCTAGCTATAACTTAATCAGTACCCCCAATCAATTGGGTTTGGTAACTGCTGAAGGAATTCGTGCAAAATTGGACGAGTTAGATGCGAAAATTGAGAACGTAGAGCAACAGCTTGAAGAGAATAAACTAATGCCCCTGTTGCCGGAGAGTTATGTAGCAACATTGGAAGATAAATTGAATCGTTTGAAGCGTCACAAGCAACGTATTGCCGACATAGATGAAAATAATGTTAATGGATTAAGTTCATGGAAGGCCGGAGAGGATGATCGATATTCTAAGGGAGAGATGTACATTCCCGTGAACAGAGAAGTGGAATTGATTTTCCGTTCACAAGATGTAATTCACTCGGCCTACTTGCCTCACTTCCGTGCACAAATGAACTGCGTTCCCGGAGTTGCTACGCGTTTGAAAATGACTCCTACTGTGACTACTGATGAAATGCGCAAGATTACCGGAAATGGTTCGTTCGACTATATTCTCCTTTGCAATAAGGTCTGTGGCGCTGCTCACTTTAATATGAAGATGATAGTTAAAGTAGTTAGTGAGGCTGAATACAATGTATGGGTAGCATCACAGACAAAAAGTTGTTTAGAAAAACTTGTTGATTCACAGGCGGATACATTGTCAACTGAGAAGAGTAATCTGAACACTGTAGCCAACGAAATGGACGAAAAAAAATAAGGCATAATCATGGAAGCAACTGAAAATACCCACGCACAAGACCACGGTCATCACCATCACAAAGAGAGCTTCGTTTCGAAGTATGTGTTCTCGATGGACCACAAGATGATTTCTAAGCAGTTCTTAATTACAGCGATTGTAATGGGAATAGTGGCTGTTATGTTATCAATATTCTTCCGTCTTCAATTGGGATGGCCGGGAGAGAAATTCCAAATTTTAAATGCGTTTCTTGGAGACAAGTGGGCACCAGATGGAATCTTAGATCGTAACGCATACTTGGCTATGGTTACTATTCACGGAACAATCATGGTTTTCTTCGTCTTAACGGGAGGATTATCTGGAACCTTTGCGAACTTGCTTATTCCACTTCAGATTGGAGCTCGCGATATGGCTTCAGGATTTTTGAATATGTTGTCCTACTGGTTCTTTGCTATTTCTAGCGTTATCATGTTGGCTTCCTTGTTCGTTGAAGGTGGCGCTGCTTCGGGTGGCTGGACAATCTATCCTCCTCTTTCTGCCTTGCCTCAAGCTATGCCGGGTTCTGGAATGGGTATGACGCTTTGGTTAATATCAATGGTATTGTTCGTAGCCTCTTCACTTTTGGGTGGTTTGAACTACGTGGTAACCATTATTAACTTGCGTGCTAAAGGCATGAAGATGACTCGTCTTCCTCTTACGATTTGGGCGATATTCGTAACTGCAATCCTAGGTATTCTTTCGTTCCCTGTATTGGTTTCTGCTGTTGTTCTTCTTTTGATGGACAGAAGTATGGGAACAGCATTCTATTTGTCAGATATCTATATTCAAGGTGAGGCGTTGGATGTTACTGGCGGATCGCCGTTGTTGTTCCAACACTTGTTTTGGTTCTTAGGTCACCCGGAGGTATACATCGTATTGCTTCCTGCATTAGGAATTTCTTCTGAGGTGATTGCTACCAATTCTCGCAAACCAATCTTTGGTTACAAGGCTATGATAGGATCAATCTTGGCGATTGGTTTCCTATCGTTTATTGTATGGGGTCACCACATGTACATTACAGGTATGAATCCTTTCCTTGGATCTGTATTCGTATTTACAACGTTGTTGATTGCGATTCCATCTGCGGTGAAGGCGTTCAACTACATAACTACCTTATGGCAAGGAAATGTTCGTTTCACTCCAGCTATGTTATTTAGTATTGGTTTGGTAAGTACATTCGTTACAGGTGGTTTGACCGG
>JBIKVX010000260.1:0-2949 GCA_044356625.1 Flavobacteriales bacterium
TCACATTATTCCTATCATGTTAAAAACGCGAGGAAACATTCCTCCGTTGAACGACAACGAGCTTTATTTAATCGTAGATATTAATTCGAAGAGCAAGGAAAAAGTGCATGCTCTAATTGAGGTGCCCACTGCTATCCCGCGATTCGTGACGCTTCCAACCGCTGACGGTTCAGTAAACGTATTCATGTTAGAGGATATTATACGTTTGCATTTGAGAAAAATATTTAGTGTGTTTAAAGTTTCTTCTGCGAAGGCCTACGATATCAAAGTTGTAAGAGACGCAGAGTATGAAGTGGAACAGGATTATTCAAAAAGTGTTTTCGATAAAATTTCGAAGAGCATTCAGCAGCGCGACAAGGGAGAATACGTTCGTTTAAATTTCGATCGGAAATTACCCGAAGATTTGTTGACGTTTTTGTTAACGAAAACAAAAATTAAAGACGCCGAAAACATTATTCCTGGAGGGAAATACCACAACAAGCGCGATTTCTTGAAGTTCCCTGCCTTCAATAGACCTGACTTGAATTTCAAGCCTTCTCCGCCTTTAACACACATTGTTCTGGCAAAATCGCAGAACATTCTAGACACCGTAGCGAAGCAAGATATTTTATTGCATTATCCCTATCAGAAGTTTACGCATGTATTAGATATGCTTCGCGCCGCGGCCATTGATCCGTTGGTGAGAACCATTCGCATTACCATGTATCGCATTGCGAGCGACTCGCACATTCTACATGCTTTGGTTAATGCAGCTAAAAACGGAAAGCGTGTCGTGGCTATTGTTGAGGTGCAGGCGAGATTTGATGAAGAGCACAACATTGAAATTACCCGCATTCTTCAAGATGCTGGAGTGGAGGTAATACCTGGTGTGCCTGGGCTGAAAGTGCATTGTAAAATTTTCCAGATCAGTCGGAAAATAAATGGACGCACGGAGCGCATTACGCATATCGGCACAGGTAACTTCCACGAGAAAACAGCGAATATATACTCTGATATAACTTTGCTTACAGCGCATTTGGAAATTGGAAGAGAGGTTAGAAAGTTATTCGAGTTTTTTGAAGCGAATTATCATCGCCCCATTTTCAAACACCTTCTTGTTTCCCCGTTTAATACAAGAAGAAAATTAATGGAGAGCATTCAACGCGAAATGAATTTTGCTAAGAAAGGAAAGCACGCGTCTATAATTCTGAAGATAAATAATTTAACCGATGATGCATTAATAAGAAAACTTCTCGATGCTGCTGAGTCGGGTGTTCATGTTTCATGTATCATTCGAGGTGTTTGCCTTCTTCAACCGTCAACAAAAAAGCAGAAAAAGAACATTCACATGCGAAGCATAATTGGGCGCTATCTCGAGCATGCACGTTTGTTTATTTTCAACAATGGCGGTGATGAAGTTATGTTGTTCGGAAGCGCAGATTTAATGACGCGAAACTTGGATTATCGCGTCGAGGTTACCACTCCGGTTTACAACAATTCACTCAAAGCAGAGATTAAAGAATGGATACGTATTCAATTATCTGATACAACAAAGGCCCGATCCCTTCATTCGGGAGAGATCAATAACTATATTTGTCCGCTAGACTCGAAACTATTAAAAGACAGCCAGGTTGAATGGAAAAAATACTTGGAGTCGAAGTCTGCGAAAGTATAATTTGAAAATTAGAATATAGTGAGATTAGCTGCTGTTGATATTGGCTCCAATGCCATTCGTTTGTTTATTGCTGAAGTATTTTACGACGAAGGAAAGATAGAACTTGATAAAATTAGCCACACTCGAATTCCCATTCGATTAGGTGAAGATGTTTTTACGTTTGGAAGAATTTCCGATCAAAAGGAAAAACAACTCAAGCAAGTATTAACAGGGCTAGGATTGATCATGGAATCGCTTGGCGTAGATCATTACAGAATTTGTGCAACCAGTGCCATGCGCAGTGCGGAAAATGGATTAGAAGTAGTGAATGCAATAAAAGCAAGCACAGGACTAACCATAGACGTGCTGTCTGGAGCGGAAGAAGCTGATATCATTTTCGGGAATTTCGAGCAACAAGATTTACCCAAGTCCAAGAACTATTTATTCATAGATGTAGGGGGTGGAAGCACCGAGTTAAGCATCATAGAAAATTTTGAACGAAAGCACAGCCAATCTTTCGAAATTGGAACGGTGCGCATGCTCATTAACGAACAAGAAAAAATTCCAAGGGCAATTTCTTTTTGGTTGAAGGAATATTTGAACGCTGGATTAGATTATGAAGCCATTGCCACAGGCGGTAACATTAGCTCTGCTTTCAAAATGTTAGAGAAAAAACAACGAGAGCCCGTTGCAGTAAAAGAGCTAGAGACCTTGTTGCGCGCGCTTTCAAAACTCACAACGCATGAACGCGTGAAGAAGTTCGCCATTCGTCCAGACAGAGCAGATGTAATTGTCCCCGCATTGAACCTTTACACTCAGGTAGCAAACTCTGCCAATATTGAAAAAATATTCGCACCGAAATTCGGGTTAGCGGATGGTATTATTTTGAAATTATTCAAGTCGCTTTAAGAACAATCTCTACTTTTTACGAGAGTCTTGTATTTTCGCTTAATGAACGCGAAAACAGTTGAAAATTCCATTACGACCATTACCGAACTTATGATACCGGCTTATGCTAATTTTAGCGGAAAGGTGCATGGTGGTACTCTTCTTTCAATCATGGATAAAGTTGCTTATGTAGCGGCTGCAAAACATTCAGGGGCCTATTGCGTTACAGTTGCCGTGGAAGGCGTAGAATTTTTAAATCCGGTCGAAGTAGGCGAACTCGTTTCGTTTCAAGCTTCTGTAAATTACGTGGGTAACACTACCATGATTGTCGGTATTCGTGTGGAATCGCTTAATCCAAAAACCAGTGTCGTGAAGCATACCAATTCTTGTTACTTCACTATGGCTGCCAAAGATGACTCAGGCGCACT
>JBIKVX010000262.1:0-2937 GCA_044356625.1 Flavobacteriales bacterium
CTTAACGCCAATGATTGAACTTGATATTGCCTTGCTCAAAGCACTCAACGGACTTCATATTTACGGATTAGACAAGGCCATGCTCCTGATTAGTGGAACCCTCATTTGGATTCCGCTTTTCATTTATATCATCTGGCAATTCGTAACAACACACGGTAAAAAGTTCGGTATTTATGCAGTCGTACTTGCCTTTCTTTCCGTGGGAATGAGTGACCTTGTTTCAAGTCGCATTTTCAAACCTACTGTGCAGAGACATCGCCCTTCACACACTGAAAAACTTCAAGATGAATTGAATTATGCGAAAGACAGCAGCGGCAACTATTATCGCGGCGGTGAATTCGGATTCTATTCTTCTCACGCCAGTAATTTTGCAACGCTTACATTCTTCGTTTTACTTGCGTTGCCAAGGCATTACCGCTTGAAAACAATTTTGATACTGGCAACGATACTTACTTCGCTTTCGAGAATTTATTTGGGGGTCCACTTCCCTACCGACATTCTCATGGGTTGGTTTATGGGAGGAATGTTCGGATACGTTTTCTACAAACTATTCGCATTCATTAAACGATGAATGCAATTACTCTCGTTCTCATTTTTGTCGGCGGAGGAATTGGATCTGTTCTTCGATACCTCATTGGACTTCCATTCAAAATGGGAAATATTTCACTCCCAATTGGAACCTTACTCGCCAACATTTCAGCAGCTATTATCATTGCAATAACCTTCGCTTTAGCAAACAAATCGAATATCTCTCCGCGCACGCTCTTCTTTCTAACAACAGGACTCTGCGGCGGTTTGAGCACATTCAGTACCTTTAGTTGGGAGACGGTTCAATTGTTTCAACAACAGCAATTCGGGTGGGCAGTTATTAATATCTGTATCACTAACATAGCCTGTATAGGTTTGATCGCAGGGATTTCCACTTTTAAATAAACCTGTAAATAAAGATGCTGCGCAAGATGTTTCACAAGATGCTGCGCAAACTGATAACAATCAAGACTTTTCGTCGTGAAACTCAAGAGCAATCTGTCTTTTAGACACTTCAATCAGTATTCATTCGGAAATTATTTCCGAATTTGCTCCTCGGCGAGGCTATTGAAGGCAACGCAGAAACTAATTAATTTAGAAAAATGAACTTCGAACAATTCACACTTAAAGCACAACAAAGCGTTCAGCGTGCGCAGCAAATTGCAATGAGCATGGGACACGGCAGCATAGATGGGGTGCATCTGCTGAAAGGAATACTCGAAGAAGACGATCGTATTCTTCCATTTATATTGAAAAAATTCAACACCACGGTTGAAGTCGTTAGCAATTCAGTTCAACTTGAGTTGAATAAACTTCCGAAGGTTTCCGGTGGTGAAATTAATTTAAGTCGAAATGCAACCGACATGCTTCAGCGTGCAAGCGCCGAAGCGCGCAGCATGAAAGACGACTTCGTTACTGTGGAGCATTTGCTCTTGGGAATGATGGATACGAAAGACGCTTCTGCGCAATTGCTGAAAGACCGCGGGGTAAATAGCAAAGACTTGAAGGCATTGCTTCTCGATATGCGCAAAGGACAACGCGCAACTTCCTCCACCCAAGAACAAACATTTCAGTCGCTGGAAAAATATGCGAAGAACTTAAACAAACTTGCGCAAGACGGAAAGCTAGATCCTGTGATTGGTCGCGATGAAGAAATTCGTCGCGTGCTGCAAATTCTTTCGCGAAGAACAAAAAACAATCCGATTTTAATTGGTGAACCCGGCGTTGGAAAAACGGCCATTGCAGAAGGCATTGCGCACCGCATCATAAACAAAGACGTTCCCGAAAACCTCATAGACAAAACCGTCTACAGCCTAGACATGAGCGCGCTTGTAGCAGGTGCGAAATACAAAGGCGAGTTTGAAGAACGATTGAAATCGGTAGTGAAAGAAGTGCAAGAAAGCGATGGGCAATTGATTCTTTTCATCGATGAAATTCATACGCTAGTGGGCGCAGGCGGCGGTGAAGGTGCCATGGATGCGGCGAACATTTTGAAGCCTGCTTTGGCTCGCGGAGAGCTTCGCGCCATTGGTGCAACTACGCTCAATGAATATCAGAAATACATTGAAAAAGACAAAGCACTCGAGCGTCGTTTCCAGCAAGTCATGGTGAATGAACCCAGCAGAGAAGATGCAATTTCTATTCTTCGTGGATTGAAAGAAAAATACGAGTCGCATCACAAAGTGCAAATCAAAGACGACGCAATTATTGCTGCTGTCGATTTTTCAATCCGCTGCATCAGCGATCGTTTCCTTCCAGACAAGGCCATTGATTTAATTGACGAAGCCGCTTCGCGGTTGCGGATGGAAATAAATTCGAAGCCGGTTGAGCTCGATGAAATCGAACGCAAAATTCTTCAACTTGAAATTGAACGAGAAGCCATTAAGCGCGAAAACAATGTTACGCGTTTGAATGAAATAGGAGAAGAGATTGCGAACCTGCAAGAAGAACGTAACGGATTGTATGGACAATGGAAAGCGGAGAAAGATGTTGTAGAGCGCATTCAGCAAGCGAAGAAAGACATTGAAAATTTCAAAGTACAGGCAGAACAGGCAGAACGCGAAGGAAACTTCGGATTGGTTGCTGAAATTCGTTACGGAAAAATTCGCGATAAAGAACAGGCTATTGAAGTCGATCGCGACGAACTTCAGAAACTTCAAACCAACACCAAAATGGTGAAGGAGGAAGTAGATCCGGAAGAAATTGCCGATGTGGTTGCAGCTTGGACAGGCATTCCTGTTTCGCGCATGATGGAAAGTGAGCGCGAGAAATTACTTCGGATGGAAGAGGAATTGCATAAGCGTGTGGTTGGACAAGAAGAAGCCATTGCTGCCGTGAGTGATGCTGTTCGAAGAAACAGATCTGGATTGAGCGACGAAAAACGTCCGATTGGATCATTCATTTTCTTAG
>JBIKVX010000048.1:0-10257 GCA_044356625.1 Flavobacteriales bacterium
GAACCGAGATATAGAGAATAACACCCCTGTAGGGAAAGACGAATTCACTCAAACGGATAGTGAGAGCAAATGCAAGTATTGCGAGTTTAGAGAATTGTGTGGAAAGAATTAACCTTCCACGCGTTTAAGCTTTGTAACAAACTTCCTTAGCTGCACGAACAACATCATGTACTCCAGGAAGAGCAGCATCAATTAATGAAGTTGCGAAAGCGAACGGAGTATCTGTTTGTGTAACTCTGCGAATAGGAGCATCCAAATAATCGAAAGCATTGCGCTGAACACGATAAGAAATCTCAGTAGAGATACTCGCCACTGGCCAGCTCTCTTCCAAAATAATTAAGCGATTCGTTTTCTTCACGCTGTTAATAATGCAATCAATATCAAGCGGACGAATCGTGCGCAAGTCAATCACTTCAACAGAGATTCCTTCTTTCGCTAATTCTTCAGCAGCTAAAAGAGCTGTCTTCATGATCTTTCCGAAAGAAACCAACGTAACGTCTGTTCCTTCACGCTTAATGTCTGCTACCCCAATTGGAATAATATATTCACCGTCTGGAACCATTCCTTTGTCGCCATACATCTTTTCAGACTCCATGAAAACAACAGGATCGTTATCGCGAATAGCAGCCTTCAACAAACCTTTCGCGTCATATGGATTCGAAGGCGTAATAACCTTCAAACCAGGCACGTGCGCGTACATAGATTCAAAGCTTTGGCTGTGTGTTGCGGCTAATTGCCCTGCAGTACCGTTTGGACCGCGAAAAACAATTGGAACATTGTACTGTCCACCGCTCATTTGTAACATCTTCGCTGCCGAGTTAATGATTTGATCAGCAGCAAGAATTGCGAAGTTCCAAGTCATGAATTCAACAATCGGACGAAGACCATTCATTGCAGCGCCAACTGCAATACCAGAGAATCCCAATTCAGCAATAGGCGTATCTATAACACGCTTAGCACCGAACTCATCGAGCATACCCTTCGAAGCCTTGTAAGCCCCGTTGTACTCTGCTACTTCCTCTCCCAACAAAAACACAGTTTCATCTCTGCGCATTTCTTCTGACATGGCCTCACAAATGGCCTCACGGAATTGAATTTCTCTCATGGTTCGTTTTGTTACGATTGCGAATTTAACTATAAATGTTGTTTACAAAAATATTAGTGTACTTTTTACACTAACTCACCAGTTTCTCGCTTGCAAGCGTAAACGAGTCAAAAGAATAAAAAATGCGCTCACTCCTAAAAAGTAGAGAACGTCACGCGAGTCAATCAATCCAATGCTCATTCCCGAGTAATGGTCTTCTATTCCTACGCGAATAATGAATCGATCTAATGACCCAAACAGATTGAATGTACCCAACGACTGAAATCCTGAATACATAACAAAGCTAATAAGCGCTGCGATTAAGAAGGCTACAATCTGATTCTTGGTTAAGCTCGAAGCGAAAATTCCAATGCTCACATAAACACTTGCAAGGAAGATTAACCCAAGATAAGAGCCCCACGTAGCTCCAGCGTCTATGTTTCCAATGGGATTTCCCAGCAGATAAACGGAGAGGAAATAAATCAAAGTGGGAAAAACGGCAATCACCACTACCAACAATCCAGCTAAGTATTTCGCCAAAATAATTTGAAGATCAGTGATGGGTTTGGTCATTAACAATTCAAGCGTTCCTTCCTTTTGCTCCTCGGCCAATGAACGCATGGTAATGGCTGGAATCAGAAATAAGAACACCCAAGGCGCAATGTAAAACAAGGTGTCTAGTGTGGCGTACTCAGCTTCCATAACATTCAAACTATTGTCAGGAAACACCCACATGAATAACGAGGTGACAATTAAAAACACTGCTATAGCAATGTATCCAATCAAGGAAGTTAAAAACGAGCGAATCTCTTTCTTTAATAATGCTATCATAGTTTATAGTTCTTGCATTTCAACCAGAGTCTTGTACAACCCTTCTTGCAAAATTAGTTCTTTGTGTGTTCCGCGCTGCACAATTTCTCCACCTTGCATCACCAAAATTAAATCTGCTTGCTGAATGGTACTTAATCGGTGAGCAATCACAAGCGCTGTGCGATTCTCCATCATTTTCGAAATGGCATCCTGCACATACTTCTCGCTCTGCGTGTCAAGCGCAGAAGTGGCCTCGTCTAAAATTAAAATAGATGGATTCTTATAGATTGCGCGTGCAATAGACAAACGCTGACGCTGTCCGCCCGACAATCGCATTCCACCGTCACCAATATTCGTCTCGAATTTATTTTCCAATTCATCAATGAATTCAAGTGCATTGGAAACTCGCGCAGCTTCCATAAGCTTTTCATTCGTATGCGATTCGGAAAGGACAATGTTGTTCGCAACCGTATCATTGAAAAGCAAAGCATCTTGTGTAACCATACCCATGTGTGCACGAAGAGATTTTGTTTTCAAATGAGTTATCGCAATCCCATCTATTGTTATGCTTCCTGAAGTGGGATCATAGAAACGGGCCAATAACATAGCCAACGTGGTTTTTCCACTTCCTGAAGATCCAACTAGCGCAACCGTCTGTCCCTTTTCAATGCAGAAAGAAACGTTCTTCAACACCTCTTCTTCACCGTACTTAAAACTCACTCCTTCAAAGGATATGCGTTCGTTGAATGTTGAAAGCTCAAGCGCATCGTCTTTATCAAGCACTGTTTCTTCGGCATCTAAGACCTCTCTTATGCGCTCCAGACTGGCCATTCCTTTGTTTACCTTGAATATTGCATCGCTGAATTGTTTCGCTGGTTGAATAATCTGCGAGAAAACCACCAAGTATCCGATCAGCAACTCTCCGCTTATTTCACCACTGAAAACAATTGTTCCTCCAACATACAACAACACACTAATAACCATGAGCGAAATAAATTCCGACATGGGCGAAGCCAAGTATTCCCGTTTATACAACTTGTGCATGAGTCGAGAATATCCTTCGTTGGTTTCGTCGAATTTCTTTTCGAAATGATCTTCCGCATTGAAAACTTTAATGACGCGAATGCCGGTTAAACTTTCATCTAACAATGCAATAAGATCTCCGAGATTCGACTTGCTGCGCTTCGCAGCGTTCTTCAAACTCTTCGCAATTCGCGAGATTAAGTATCCGCTTACAGGTAAGAAAATGAACGCGAACAACGTGAGCTTCCAACTCATTAATACAAGCGTAATAAGCGAAAAGAAAACCAATACAGGCGACTTCAACAACGCTTCCAACGCGCCTATAACCGAGAACTCTATTTCGTTCAAGTCGTTCGTCATGCGTGAAATCAAATCGCCTTTTCTTTCATTCGAAAAGAAAGCCAATTGCAAACGCAAAACTTTTTGATACATCTTCTTTCGAAGGTCTCTTGAAACTCCAGTTCGAATTCTAGCAATGCTTAAAAGTGAAATATAATTCACAGTGTTCTTCAGCAAAGCGAGAACAACAATGAACAAACACATGAGCAGAAGAACATGGGGCTTTCCATGTTCGAGGATGGAACCATTCAACTGATCTTTGAACTGATCCCACAGCCCTTTAGCTTGAGAGATCGGCGCACTTCCACCTTGATTCACATCGAACAAAACATACAAGAACGGCACAACGCTTAAGAACGTGAACAACGAAAAAATAGCGTTGAGTATATTGAAGAAAAAATTCCACACCAACGACCCTTTATAGTCGCCTAGCAATGAGAATATGGCACGGAATGATTTCATTCGTGGTCAGACATTAAGTCTATTCCAGTATAATTTTCAGGACGAATCTTTTTCAATTCAGCTTTAATCGCATCAGAAACTTCCAACACATCTATGAATGCATGAATGTCAGATTCTTCAACGCGATCTTTTCCGCGCGTTAAATTCTTCAATGCTTCGTACGGAGCTTCGTATCCTTCTCTGCGAAGAACTGTTTGAATTCCTTCAGCTACAACCGCCCAATTGTTTTCTAGGTCAAGTGCAATCTTCGCTTCGTTCAACTTCAACTTACCCAATCCTTTCAAAATAGAATTCAAAGCAATCATCGTATGCGCCATAGGCACTCCAACGTTGCGAAGAACTGTACTATCGGTCAAGTCGCGCTGCAAGCGGCTTACAGGAAGCTTCGCAGCCAAGTGCTCAAACAAGGCATTCGCAATCCCTAAATTTCCTTCTGCGTTTTCGAAGTCGATCGGATTCACCTTATGCGGCATAGCCGAAGACCCCACTTCACCTTCTTTCACAATCTGACGGAAGTAATCCATGCTGATGTAAGACCAGATATCTCGAGACAAATCCATAAGGATTGTATTCAATCTTTTCAAGCCATCAAACGACGCGGCCATGTGGTCGTAGTGTTCAATTTGTGTTGTGTATTGCGAGCGCGACAAGCGAAGCTTTTCACCCAAAAAATCATTGGCGAATTCAACCCAATCCACTTCCGGATAAGCGACATGGTGAGCGTTGAAGTTTCCGGTTGCTCCTCCGAATTTCGCTGCAACTGGAATGTTTTCCAATTGCTGCAATTGTTCTTCCAATCTTTCCACAAAAACAAAAAATTCTTTTCCTAAACGGGTTGGAGAAGCTGGCTGTCCGTGTGTGCGCGCCAACATCGGAACGTCTTTCCACTCTTTGCTTCTCTCGGCCAAGTGATGCATCACCTCGTCTATTTTCGGAATGTATACATTCTCTAACGAGTCGCGGAAAGATGCCGGGATTGCGGTGTTATTGATATCTTGAGAAGTCAAGCCGAAGTGAACGAATTCTTTCACCGCGCCCAACTGCATTTCATCCATTTTATGTTTAATGAAATACTCAACGGCCTTAACGTCGTGATTGGTAATCTTCTCTTTGTCTTTGATCCATTGTGCATCTTCTTGCGAGAAGTTCGCGCAGATGTCGCGCAGGTGAACAAACGTGTCTTTTGAAACGCTGGTCAATTGCGGCAAAGGCAATTCACAAAGTGCGATGAAGTATTCCACTTCCACCCAAACTCTGTATTTGATAAGGGCGAACTCTGAAAAGTATTGTTGCAGGTCTTCGGTCTGACGGCGATATCTGCCATCGATAGGAGAAATACTGAATAACGACGAATGGTCCATGTTTAATTTCTAAGGGGCAAAGGTACAAATGGAAAGCGAGAAATCGCTATTACATTTGCACCATGAAACTACATGTTATAGACACTGGATTTTTCAAGTTAGACGGCGGCGCCATGTTCGGCGTTGTGCCGAAACAGCTGTGGCAAAAGACCAATCCGGCCGACGAGCTGAACCTGTGCACCTGGGCCATGCGTTGTTTGTTGGTGGAAGACGGCGACCGACTAACGCTTATCGATACGGGTATTGGTGGAAAGCAAAGCGAAAAGTTCTTTTCGCATTATCACTTGCAAGACACTTTAACCATTGATCAATCGCTTGCTCTGAAAGGGTTTCATAGAAACGACATTACCGATGTCCTACTCACGCACTTGCACTTCGATCATTGCGGCGGAAGCATCGAATACAATTCCACCCGAGAACATTTTCAACCTGCGTTTCCGAATGCAAAATTCTGGAGCAACGCGAATCACTGGAAGTGGGCTACAGAGCCGAATCCACGAGAGAAAGCCAGTTTCCTTTCTGAAAACATACAGCCTCTTAAAGAAAGCGGACAATTGAATTTCATTGAACGCGTGAACAACGTATCGCCCACTCCGCTTGGGTTCGACGTGCTGTTTGTAGACGGACATACCGACAGCATGATGCTCCCTCAGATTTCTTACATGGGAAAAACGGTGGTCTTCATGGCCGATCTTCTTCCATCGGTTGGACACATTCCCCTCGCCTATGTGATGGGTTACGACACACGTCCGCTTTTAACTATGTCTGAAAAAGAGCTCTTCCTGAACACCGCTGCAGACAACGGTTACGTCCTGTTCTTCGAGCACGATAGCGTGAATGAGTGTTGCACGTTGCAGCATACGGAAAAGGGTGTTCGAGTAAAAGAAGCGGGGAAATTTACAGACTTTTTCTGAACTGCGTTGTTGGAAATCCTTCGGATTTATTCCTACTTCGTAATTCCTATTTCATAATTCCTATTTCATAATTCCTACTATGTAATTGGAACTTCGTTTTAAATCTTCCCCTCTCTTACCTTTTCTTAACTTCTCTTACCTTCTCTTATCAGTCTCTCTTAATCAACAAATCACTCTCAATCTGCTGTTCTTCATTCACATAAAGAACATAGAAATAAGTTCCGTCTGATAATTCGGAAGCGTTCCAATTATTCAAATAAGGAGAGGCTTCGAAAACCTTTGTTCCCCAGCGGTTGAAGACTTCCAATCTGTTGCTTGAATAAAATTCCAAGTATTGGAATTCAAGTACGTCATTAAAATCATCTCCGTTTGGAGTAATAATATTTATCGGAGTTATTGTGGCGGGGACAACAAGAAAATCTTGACAATACTCTACGGAGCAATTTGCGTCTGAAGTCGTTGTTAAACAGACATTGTAAACGCCAGGAACATTGTACATGTGAGCGACCGAAGATCCCGAGCTTGAATTACCATCTCCAAAATCCCATGCAGATCCAACAATATTCGAAACGTAGGCATTCGACACATCGGTGAATTGCGCTTCGTTATAGACAACCACTGGATTCGGATTAGCGGCAAACGCTGCTTGAATGGTTGGTTGAACATTCACCAAATATTGAATCGTATCTGAGTAACACCCATTCAATTCCGCAAAGGCACTGTAAGAAACATCAACACTCGAAGTGTCTGACACAAAGAACTGCGAGGTGAAGGAGCTGTTTCCAACCTGTCCATTTCCAGCCCAAGTAATGTTCGCGTTGGGTAAGCAAGATTGCACCGTGACATCAAAGGGTTCGTTGTTACATACGACCAAGTTCGCAGGCAAAAACGACACATCAGGAGCCGGCTTTCTATTTAAAACCGCTGGAGTAATTCCTATCAACTGCGCGCCGCAAGCATCCAGCACCAAAGGTATTGGAATGTCCAATGTCGGATCTGTGTTGCAGTAATCCGGACAATTGGGAATGCTCAATTGCAATTGCTTCGAAGAGTTTCCAATGTTACACGGTTCGGCAGTACCCGTGACAACACTTCCGGTCATCCAAGGATGAGTAATGGTATATGGAGGAATGCCGTATTTCATTCGAATCGTGCCCGTAACTTCGCAATTGGTGGTGCATGTGGCAGTGCTAGGAACAGACCATTCACTACCGAATGTTTCAACGGTATGTCCTTCAATGTACGCCGTGAATGGCCAGAGTGAAAACTGGTCGTAATAGATGTAATTGGTATTGCAACCATTGTCCACGAACGTTCTTCCAAGGTGCATGCGCAGATAAAAATTTTGATCGGCGCACGTTGGAACATAACAACACATCAACGGATTGCGCATATCGTAATCTATCAAATAGGCCGTCCCCGCCAAATTCGCGTTAGCGCCTGTAACGGTGAATTCCGTTGTTTGTCCGCATTCGGTGCTGAAGTACATAGACCCATCAGACATCCACGCTGCGGTAAAAGGATCTGCATAATAACTGGCTTGAACCAACAACCCTGTCACAGTCACTCCTCCAGGAACATTCACTTGTAGGCTATCCACATTGTACTGCGGCATAAAGCAAGAAGGCATATATCCTCCATTCCAAAGAGACGTTGGACCTGTAACGAGCGGATCAATTTCCACAGGGTAAGATCTTGAAGCATCTGTTAACCATTGCTCTTCAATGTGAATATTGACGTGTATTTTGTTGTTCTGAATGGGGCTAAAAGAATAACTCGCCAGAAAGAACTCCTTTTGGTCGTCAATACAAATAGCGCCGCCTAACGTCGAAATAACTTCATTTTTTTCATTGAGAATTTCCACACTTCCTTTCCAACGATTGTTTATCCATTTTCCTTTTTCAGAATTGAAATTCAATTTGGAGCCATTCGGAACAATCAATTCCTCATTCACCACGTATTCGCCTTTTGTGCACACAGGAGAATTCTGAATGAAAAGAGAAGACTTCACGGCGTTGTTTCGAACATCTATTTTTTGAAGGAAACCTTCCTTGCTGTATTCCAAAACGCCATTTTTTCCAACTAAATTATCTAGGTTGAAATTCTTCTGAAACAAGCCCGGTCTGTAAGATACAGACTCCGTGCTATTCGAGTTCAGTTCAATGAAACCCTCCTTGGAAATTACAATGGGAAGCTGCTGTTCATTGAATGAAATTGAATTTTCATTTCGCTGAAACGACCTTGTTATAGGCATCCACTCTCCATTTTCATTTTTGAAATGAATGGGGCTCAGTGAATTTTGGGTAACAACTCTTCCGTCCGGAAATTTATATACAGCGGTTCTTTCTTCGCGCGAATGAAGATCTTCTTCTGCTAGAGATAAATCTAATTTAGAACTACTACCCAAGTTGGTATTTTGATAAAGACTTTTCTGTGCGTGGATAGAAAGCGCCATGCTCAAAAAAAACAAGAAGATAATTTGCGGCTTTTTCATAATTAGTAAAGGTTGAATAAAGATATTCAATTTTCACTAATCAATCGCCACTTATTTATTCGGAATGGGCTCGTCTAAGACATTCGCCCATCGGGCATTCGTTGAAAACATTCGTTGCTCTGCAACATTCGCCTGAAAGGCATTAGTTGCTTCGCAACATTACTCCTCCGACAACTTCTTCTCGAATTTATTATAAATGAAAAACATGACCAATCCGAAAACAACTGCGGCTATGATCAATACCGTATTCATTAATCCAGTTACCGAGAATGACAAGCGAATGAGAATCGTTGATATAATGAATCCCGAATTCCGAATGACTTTGTGGAACTCGTCTGTATGGAAAAACGAGAACAATAAAAGAAACACATCCACAATAATCAAGACCGTAAAGAACTGCTCAAAGAATACGTTGTTCAAGTTCTGAAAAGCAACATCAGCAGAAGTCGACGGAGATAATGTCCCCAACAACCAAGTAGAAAATGAATAAATTGAAAGTGCTAATAGAATCGGCACAAGTGCTAAAGCCATAATTTTTTTCACCTTAATAAAGCGTGCGGTACCATCCTGATTATTCGCATCAGATACTTCTGTTATAATCCTACTCTGACTCTGCTTATAGAATAGATAAATAAGGAAAAACATAATCACTGATGCAAGAATATCATATGTGAATTGTAAATCATATTTCTCAGTGAACCAGTCGGGAGACAGAGAAAGCGCAGAGAGGTCTTTAAAAATTCTTCGAATGATAATCAGTGTTATAATCTCATACTGCTTGCCAATATAAGTTGTAATCGAACGAGGCAAATAATAGATCAATAAGTACACCTCGTAGACCAAGATAAACGAAAATGGCGTGTAGATAGCGGCTATTGGATTCTCAAAAAGAGACGTGCCCGTGTCAATTTTTATCACACCTAAATCCACCAAAAAGATGAGTGATAGATGAATGAAGAAACTGGCTATTGCAATAATTAGAATGATTTGCTCACTCTTTTTTCTTGTTTCGTTCGAGAGAAACGTTTGGTAAAGAGACCGGGACATTTTATTCATAATTAATTCTCAACAAGACTTGTAGCACAATGTTCAAATGTTGGAAAACCTTCGGTTTTATTCCTACTGCGTAATTGGAAAATCGAAGATTTTATTCCTACTTCGTAATTGGAACTACGTCATTCCTACTACGTAATGGGAAAATCGAAGATTTTATTCCTACTGTGTAATTGGAACTGCGTTGTTAAACCCTCGCAACGAAGTTGCTCTCGTTTCAAAGAAACCCTCGCAAAGCCATTTGCCCTCGTCCGCAGGACCCTCTTAACGTTTTTCGCACCCCTCGCAAGACTCTCCCTTCTTAAAGAAAAGCCGCTTCACAACATACGCCAAAGCCAAAACAAGAACAGCTATGGTCAGTGCGATTTGCATTAGCTGAATAAATTGAAGGTGAGAAGCGCCAACGTGTAGGCCATGAAGCCCATGTAACCCATTTGAATGAGCGGCCATTTCCACGATTTCGTTTCGCGCTTTACCGCAGCAAAGGTGGCCATACACTGCATTGCGAAAACGTAGAAGACCATTAGAGACAGTCCGGATGCGAGAGAATATGCGGGTTTGCCGGTTTGAAGGTTAATGTCTTCACGCATGCGGGTGAGCAACGACTCGTCCTCTTCGAAATTTTCTCCAGCACTGTATAAGGTTGCCATGGTGCCCACGAAGACTTCTCTCGCGGCGAAAGAAGTAAGCAACGAAACGGTCATCTTCCAGTCGTAA
>JBIKVX010000263.1:0-2886 GCA_044356625.1 Flavobacteriales bacterium
TGAGACTGAGAGAAAGGAGATTGAATAAAAAAGTCCCCAACTTCGTTGAGGACTTTTTTGTCTATTCGTGATCCCGAAGGGATTCGAACCCCTGGCCGTCTGCTTAGAAGGCAGATGCTCTATCCAACTGAGCTACGAGATCATTCATCTGTAAAAAAAGAAAGACAACCGAGTTGTCTTTTCTTTGTCGGGGTGGCAGGATTCGAACCTACGACCTCCTGCTCCCAAAGCAGGCGCGATACCGGGCTACGCTACACCCCGAAATGCTCTTTAGCACCCTAAGGGGGTGCAAATATACAGCTCTTTTTGAATTAACAAGACTTCTTACAAAATCTTTTTTATCCTACTGCGCGAAGATGCTACGTGAATCAACGTTCGCACTAATCGGATTAATAACCATGACCGGTATTCCAGCTTCATTCGTAATAATCTTTTGCTCAGCATCCGTTCCAAAGGCATGAATCAATCGCTCTCCAGCAAAGTTCAAAATGCAGATCAAATCAATCTCGGCGTACTGACCGTATTTAATAATCTCCTTCACAAATCCAGAACTTCCTTCCTCTGTTACTTTAGTCTTACACGCAATTCCGCGTTCATTGAAATAGCCTTCAGCATAACTCATGTTACGCTTCATTTGGTTATTTAAAAACTCATCTGATTCCTTCGGACAAATAATATGAACTTCTGCCTTGAACTTAGCAGCCAGCTCACTCGCAAACTTTATTTTTTGCTTCGTTTCTTTATGTAAATCCAACGGAACTAAAATCTTTTTAATATTAGCTGTGCGTGTTGTGTTTTCTTGCACAACTATGAACTGAGCATCTGAGTCAGTAATTACTTTAAGTGCATTGCTTCCTGTTATGAACTGCAATCCCTTTAGTCCGTGCGTTCCCATAACAACCAACTCGCCCGTAAGCTCTTCAGTAACTTTAGGTATTTCTTCAAAAATGCTTCCAACACGAATAACAGGAGTGGCAGTCACTCCAGTTTTTTCTTTGAATTTAGCAACTTGATTGTTTAACTGTTCAAGCGCATTGGCTTCACTTGATTTGTCTTTCGCAATGTGAAGAATTTCAACCGGCGTTTCAAGTGTTTTTGAAATTTCACAGGCGTAATGTCCAGCAACATCCGATGTGCTGGAGAAATCTGAAAGAACAATAATTTTCGACATAACAATTATTTTTTTAGTGCCACATGGGTATGAAATAAACAGAATCGTCTTGCTGATCAGGCGTAATCAACAGTACAGGAATTTGAGCTTCGTTGTAAATTAAATCTTCCTCCTCTGTGCGAGGAAACAACGTGTACAAATATTCAAAAGAGAAATTCACCGCGCAAATTAAATCAGCATCTACTGTTGCTGCGTATGCCACAACTGATTTAGCAAAAGGTCTTTGGTCTGTTTCAATGTGCATGCTGAATGGAATATTCGCGCTGCTGAATACCCCCTCGACTTTAGCTATCAACTCTTCGTCATTATCGCTTGCCACTTGTTGTGCTATGAAATAAACCTCGCTGCTAAACAACTTGGCCATCTCGGCAAAGAAGCTCGCCTCTTCCAATAACTGCGGACGGAAAGTAACTGGAATAACAATCTTCTTATATCCTTCCGTACGAATAGGTCTTTGCTGAACAACTATGAAAGGAGTTGTGGATTCTGAAACCACTTTCAAGGCAAGACTTCCTGTTATACGCTGCATTCCGCGCATCCCGTGGGTTGGCATAAGCACCAATCCACAGTGTTGAAGTTTAGCAATTTCATCAACGGTTGTTGAAAGATCACCTGCTTCAACAATGGTCTTTACAGATCCTTCGAACGTCGCGCGAATGCGTTCGGCCCATTTGTTTAATTCATTCTGAGCGTGCGGAATGTCGCTCTCATGCTTCACCAAGTGAAGCAATACAATTTCAGAACTAGCTAGGCGCGCAATAAATTCTGCATGAAGAATGGCGTTATAGCTATCTTCCCTTAAATCAAAGGGAATAAGAATGCGATTAATGTTTTTCATATTAAGTGGTTCAAAAGTAATAAAGAATAAGCATCTTCGTTAGTGAATTGTTTCACGAAATTAGCATTAACAATTAGCGACATGACCGAGTTAAGCGCTTTCTATTTACAAAATCTGGAACCTGTGCTGCAGCGGCTGAAAGATGGACTGCACAAGCATTACTATTACCATGATGTTCGTCATACTTTAGATGTTATTGAACAGTCTCAAGCAATAGGAAAGTTAGAAGGAGTTGCTGAACGGGAACTTGAAATTTTGAAAATAGCCGCACTTTTTCACGACACCGGATTTTTAAAAGTGCGTTCGGGACATGAACAGGCGAGCGTAGACTTTTTTCAATCCATCGGTGGACTTAGCGCTCTAACGCATGAAGATTGCGATACGATTACCGGATGCATTCGCGCAACACACATGCCGCAGACCCCTTTGAATCACTTGGAACAAATTCTTTGCGATGCCGATTTAGATTATTTGGGAAGAGAAGATTTCGGTTTAATTGGCGAAAATTTATTTCTCGAAATGTCGGCTTGCGGTGAAATGAGTGATCGCTTTACATGGGACAATCTTCAAGTGAAATTTTTAGAAGCACATAAATTTCACACAACATCGAATCAAGCGCGAAGAGATGGAAAGAAAGCTGAGAATCTAAATGAAGTCCGCTTGCGCGTTGATCAAAAAAGTTAGTTCGCTTTGTCTGCTAAGAACAATTCCATTTCACCCTTTCCCTTCAACATCACATTTCCTTTCGATTCGTATTGAAATCCACCTGGGATAAGTGATTTCGTTGCGTCAGTAATGGTAACTTTCATGGGTGTTCCATTGCTTTCAACACGCGCAGCAATGTTTACGCTATCTCCAAGAATGTCGTAAATGAAAC
>JBIKVX010000264.1:0-2883 GCA_044356625.1 Flavobacteriales bacterium
AATTCGCGAAGTCATGAATTGTAGTTAGAATCTCTTCCACGCTCAAAGCGCGAGGTGTGTAAATATTGATCGGTGCTTGAATGGCCGAGGCACTCACGCATTTATCATGCACCCCATATCTTCCAGCATGCAGAATTTGCATGGCAATCTTCCCTCCTGCTTGGTGCACCGCGTGCGTAATGATTTTATGTTTCGAAATCTGCTCATCGGCATTGAAGCAAATGGCGCCTGGCCAAAGTCTTCCTTCTTTGTTGGGTGAAACTCCGCCTGTGATAATCAATCCCACTTCTCCTTTCGCGCGTTCCGCGAAATAAGCGGCCATGGCTTCAAATCCGTTTGGAAGTTCTTCCAATCCGGTATGCATGGATCCCATGATAAATCGATTCTTAATTTCATTCTTTCCAATGGAAAGCGGACGAAGTGCGGCGGTAATCATAGACACGAAAGTAAATGAAAAAATTGCTTTACATTTGAAAGTGTATTTATCACACGAAGTATCATGAGCAAGAAGAACAGTGAACCAACACCGAAAAACACACTTGGAATGGATGTATCCGTTGACTGCGTTGTTTTCGGATTCGATAACGACACGCTGAAAGTGTTGTTAATCGAACAAAAGCAGCCCGATACGGTTCACTTAAAAACTCAAAATGCGGTGCCCGGTGATTTGGTTCTTGATAACGAAAGTTTAGATGAAGCCGCGAAGCGCATCTTGCAAGAATTGACTTCGTTGAAAGGAATTTACTTGAAACAGTTCCATGCATTCGGAGATCCAAATCGTGTTCGCGGATTGAAAGACCAACAGTGGCTTCGGACCTTTCGTGTGAATCCGGAAAGACGCGTATTAACCATAGGATATTATTCTTTGGTGAAGCTGTCTGAGTTCAAACCAAAGGCCGCATCTTTTGCAGGAAAGACCTATTGGGTCGACGTTTACAACATTCCATCTCTCGCCTTCGACCACAATGAAATTGTGCACAAGGCATTACTTATGCTGCGTCATGAGCTCATGGCCGACCACATTGGCTTTGAATTACTTCCTGAAAAATTCACGTTGTCGCAGTTGCAAAAGTTGTATGAAATTATTCTCGACAAGAAATTAGACAAGCGCAATTTCAGAAAGAATATTCTTCGCACTGAAACCGTGACGGCCTTGGAAGAAAAACAACAAGGCGTTTTGCACAAGCCTGCTCAACTTTTTAGTAAGAAATGAGAATAGCACATGTTGTAGTTTTCTTCGCTTTTTTTTCTACGGCATTACACGCTCAACAACCTGCATTCAATGAGGCCTTCCTTCAAGACGAGGTGGCGAGTATTTCAATTACAATAGATCCCGACTCGCTTGCGGCTATGTACACCAACCTTGGAAATTCACATGAATTTCCCGCGGCCATGGTCTACACATTTTCTTCCGGATTCTCTGCTTATTCAGCCATTGGCGTTCGCTTTCGCGGCAACACCTCTTTGAATGCCCAGAAGAAATCGTACAAGATAAACATAGACAAATTCGTTGATCAAAATTTTTACGGACTTTCAGAATTGAATCTTATTGGGAATCAAAACGACCCGTCGTTGTTACGTGCAAAATTGTGTTGGGACTTCTTTCGCGATGCCGGAGTGCCTGCGTGTAGAACATCTTACATACGTGTTTATGTCAATGAAACTTACATGGGCGTCTATCTGCACGTTGAGCAGATTGATAATCGCTTTGCAGATGTTCGCTTCGATGACGGTACCGGAAATTTATGGAAGTGCCTGTATGGATCGGATTTGAACTACCAAGGATCCAATCCCACCTTGTACACCGACGATGCCTATGATTTGGTTGAAAATGAATTTCAAAACAACTATTCGGAACTGGCGCAATTTATAAATGTGTTGAATAATACTCCACTAGCGCTTCTTCCCTGCGAACTGGAAAAAGTATTCAACGTGCACGACTACTTGAAAATAATGGCTGCGGATATGCTGCTCGGCAATTGGGACAACTACATTTTCAACAAGAATAATTTCTACCTCTATCACAACGAGAAAACCGGCAAGCTCGAATACATACCTTACGACTTAGACAATACGTTGGGTATAGACTGGGTGAACGTAGATTGGGCACAACGCAACCTTTATACATGGACCACTTCGAGCAACCGTCCGCTTTTCACAAGACTACTGCAGATCCCTTCCTACCGAAATGAATTCAGCAATAATGTGAATGATCTTATTGCGACCCAATTCAATGCAACTGCATTTCAGACTGAGGCATTGCAACTTCAAAATTTAATTTCAACAGCTGCAGCTGAGGACCCGCTGCGTCCGTTGGACTTCGGTTTTACTTTCGAAGATTTCACGAACAGCATTAATTCGTCATGGGGCGGACATGTACCTTACGGCATTGTTCCTTACGTTCAAACACGCGCTGCGCAAGCGCTTCAGCAACTCGAAACTCTTCAACCTTTCACGCGTATTTTCAATGTGGTTCCGAAATTCAGTAACGACAGTCTGTTCGTTTCATTCCAAAGTAATCTTAACAGCAATCAGGTGGCTGTTGTGTGGAAGGAAATCGGAACTTCAACATGGAACAATGCCACCGCAACGAGCCTTGGATATTACGGCTTGGTAGATCAACGCTATCAATTCGAAGGAGCAGTTCCAACAGATAGCATAAACATTTTGGTTGGCGTTATTCCTGTTGAATGGCTCAACGACATTGAAGCGCACGATTGCAATTTTGTTTATTTGTATGGAAAGGAATCTTCGTCGCCTTTGGTCATTAACGAGCTTGCTCCATTGGGCACCGATAATTGCATTGACTTTTTAGGCGCGAATGAAGACTGGATTGAGTTGTACAATCCTGGTCCTGGTGCTGTTTATCTTGGAAACAAATTC
>JBIKVX010000049.1:0-10016 GCA_044356625.1 Flavobacteriales bacterium
TCTTGAAAAATTCAATGTAAAACGATTCGTTTTCTTTCAAGCTGTTGAAATGCTCTTCATTGTTCAACAAGAACTTACCACTCATGAGTTCTTCAACAATTTGTCTATGGTGCGCAGGATATACCATTTTATAATTTTATTGCGGGTTCAATTTTTAATTTAGGCACATCGAGTATCGATGTTGTTGTCTCAATGGAAACGCGATCACTTTTCTTTGAATAATCGATTTGAAGTTCTTCGTCGAATAACAATCCGGTTACTGCAAAGAACTTATCTGTTTCAATTTGATCGAAATCTTTTTTCAATGCTTTGAAGCACCAGCCGAAGAAATCGTTCACAGGCATACTGGCAGCAAGCTTTTCTTTGAATAATGTTCGGTCGAAAATCCAACGGTCGAAATCGGCTTCAGAGTTTTCTACAATGACAGGCGCTTCAATTTGGAATTGCTCGAAAAATTCACGCACTTTGAAGTACATGTCTTTGGCGTAAACCATTGTTCGAGTTCCTTTCAATAAAGGTGGCGTTTCCACTTTATACGGATTGCGAAGGAATTCGATAAATCCAGTTAGAATCAAAGATTCCGTGCGAATGCGTTCAAGAAGTGGAATCAATTCATTGGTTAGAATTTTCGATTGCTTCAATAAGTCTTGATTGGTTTGAATGAGCTGCGTGTAGAGCTTCTCATATTCACTTCGCGTAGTTTCGTCGGAATAATCGAGACGCTTGCGGTTCGCGTATTCGCAAACTTCAACCAATTTGCTAGTTACCGATTCGCTGTGATTCACATCAAGAATGCGGTTCAAAGGAAGAATGTAGTATTCAATCCAGAACGAAGCCTTGTGAACTTTTTCACGGTATTGAACGCGATCAATGTTCGATTTCAAATCACGCGTTTCAGCCAATAATCGGAACGCATTTCGTTCAACCAAATCAACGAATTCACGAACTTGTCCGGAAAGGTTTTTTATTCTTTCCTGAAGAATATCGCGGTCGGAATGTTCGCTTTTGCGAATCTTCATGAACAATTCAGAAATTGCTCCTTTGTATTTTTCAATTGTTTCTGGAAGAAGAGGTTTGAATTCAAACAACAAAAATTCCATCAACTTGAAATACACATCGCGCATTTCGAAATCACTTCCAATCGAACGAACAACACGGTATTCACGCAAACGACTTTTCATTTGCGCACCATGTTTGTGACATATCATATCGAAAACTTCCTTCGTAATGAGTCCGTCTTGTTGCTGGTATTCAAACAAGTCGCGCACTACATCGAAGTAGGTGTTCAGGAAGTTTAATATGGTCCGTGGTTCGGCTTTTATCATTTTTCTTCTGATTCTAAATGGTAGCAAACTTTTACTTCTTCAATTTCTTGAATGTTAGAAGGGTATAGGTTTGCGAAGTCTGGGGCTGTTAATAGTGTTGACATTAGTTTTCTGATATTTTTAGGTCTTCACGACGCACAGCGTGCTGCTTGTCGTTCAAATTAATTTTTCCTTTCGAACGGAAGATGAAGTAGTACTTCGAGAATCCGTCATACGGCTGCGGTGCAGCGAAGATGGGTAAGAAGTTGTGCTCTTTGCAGAACTGAACCAATTGTGGGCGGTTGTGTTCGTCAATGGTTCCGATCTCATCAATGAACAACGCAATTTTATTTTCCGGTGCAGATACAGCCAAGCGGTTAATGATTGCCATAACAATAACAAGACGAATCATACGGTCTGTTCCATCTGACTCTACCTGCTCTTTCAAGTCTACACGCTTCAACTTCCCTTTCACGTCGAGGTGAAGTTCTATGTCGAAAAGATCTTCGAATTCAATGGTTTTTCCAGCATCTAAATATTGATTCAAAATTTTCAAATCTTCACCTTGTTCAAACTCGAAAGCCAATTGAGAGTTCAAATTTTCGATGGAAGCAATTCTTTCTAAATCGAATAACACGCGTTTGTTGTCTACCAATTCAATGCGAAGAGATTCAATGTTTGAGATTCTGGTTTTAGCCAAACTCTCGTTGAAGCGATTGTACACGAATGTTTTGAATTCTTCGTAACGCTTGCGCAAGTTGAATGCTGGGTTCGCGAATTGCGTGGATATACTTCCCAACAGACCGTCGATACTTTTTACTTTATCGTTGATACAAGCAATTTCATCTTCCAAATATTTGATGAATTCTTCTTCGTCTGCCATTGCAGAATTTGTTTTGAAACGCAAGTGATCGAACATACGGTCTTTGTTGCCTTTCAGCGTATCGCGATCAGTGTTCGAGATTTTAATCTTGCCGTAAATTTCGTCGAGAGATTCTGTTGTGTCGAATTCTGTTGGAATAATTCCGAAGGTTTCAATTTCTGCTTTGCGACGTTTCAATTCAATAATACGCTCTTCACTTCTGCGTGTTTCTTCACGAAGAGAGTCGAGTAAAAGTGTTTTGTCGGAAAGCTCTTTTTTCAATTTGCTCAAGTCACCTTCACACTTTTCTTTTTCTGCCTTCATCGCGCGCAGATCTTTTCCTGCAGCGTCTGCTTCTTTTTCAAGTTTCGGTTTATTCTTCAGCTTGTTCAATTTCGCTTTCACCTCTTCAATGTCGGCATGAATCACATCGAGTTCTTTTTTCGCTTTATCGAAATTTAAAGCAACGGCCCAAAGTTTTTCGAGTTCGGCTTTTTCACGCTTCAATTCTTGAAGTTCGTCTTTCAAAGACTTCACCGAAGGAATATCAGAAAGAACTAGATCTTTTGGAAGTGTTATTTCACCATCGAAAATACTTAAGGTAGTTCCAGCCTTGGTGATTTTTTTCTTCACCAACTTACTAGGCAATGCGGCAAACTCTTGAGAAAAGACAGTGTTCAAGATTTTACGAATGTCATCTTTCGCTGTAATCTTGTGAATTAACTGGTCGTCGTAATTTTTGATTTGCACCTCTAACTTTCCGCAAGTTAAATCTATTTTATGAAGCTTTGCTTCCAAGTTTTTCGAATCTAATTTTTGATTCTCAACCATGGTAATGCGCACCTCAGATTCGCGACGTTTTGCATCTAAATTCAACAAAGATTCTTCTAGGAATTTCTTTCCTTCGAAAGAAGCAATTTCATCTAATTGTGTTTGAAGATTAATGAACGTTTTTTCTTGAATTTCAACTTCTAATTCACGCTTTCCCAATTCACGGTTTAAATCTTCTTGTTTTGGTTTTAGTTTTTCATTCAGATTCAGAAGCGTTGTTTGATACTGCTTTTCTTTTTCTAAACGAGAGCTATCCAGTTCATTAATAACACCGTTGTATTGTTTGTCGAAAGCATAAACCAAATCGCTCACAATGCGCGTTTTTGCTTTGAACAAATTCACCACTTCTCGAAATTCTTCGAATTCTTTTTGAATACTTTTTACCGTGCGAATTTCTTCGTTAATACGAAGCAAGTCGTTTATGTCTTTTTTGTTTTTTTGTGAAAAGCTCAGGCCTTCGTTCTCGCGATTGTCCGCGATAATCAAACTCTCTTTTAGTGTTTTGTTCGTGATTAACTTCGAGTTAATCAAGTAGCGATAAACCTTGGAGAAGTTATTTGAAAGCCCGTCTGTGCGAACACTGTCTTCTAACCAAATAGCAGCATCGTTCTTTCTTCCGCGAGAATAAACGGTATTGAAGACTTCAGTTTTGCTTTTGAATAAGTAAAGATCAACGTCCGCCGTTTTGAGTTCTTCTTGAACCTCATCCCATTTACGAATACGCTGATGCGCACCTTCTTTTTTGAAGAAGTTGTCGGCGTTGTATTCTCCAGAAAAACGGAAGTATTCCAACTCGCCATCGCTGTCGCGCTTTACAAGAATGCAATAGCTTGAATTGTTCTTCTTGATTTCGAAAATAATGTAACTCTGGTTGTGAGTAGGGAAGTAGTGGTGAATGGTTTCCTTGTCACCACGGCGCTGTCCGGAAAAGGACATCTTCGATCCATCTACAATGAACAAGAAGTTCAAGGTGTAAATAAGGGTTGACTTACCAACGTTGTTAGGTCCTACCAATTGCAACGAATCGCAATCGTCTAAACGCATTTCAGCGTTCACGTAGGTGCTGGTGTTTATCCCAATAATTCGGGTTATCATACAAAAAAGTTTAGGTCATGTGTTGTGCGACAAATTCGCACCGAACACACAAATCTAAACGGCTTGTGTCGCTTCGAAAAGGAATGTTGATAAATGTGGAAAAGTAGGCCTTGGACTAATTGCGCTTGTTCTGGAAGAACTCTTTCAGAATGGTGGAGCAGTCTTCTTCTAATACGCCTCCAATCAATTCAGTTTTAGGGTGTAGCAGTTTTCTGTCTTCGGTTTGAAAGATTGAAAATCCTCTCTTCGTGTCGAATGCACCAAACACAATTCTTCCAATGCGGGTGTTGTAAGCCGCCCCGGCGCACATAACGCAGGGTTCGAGCGTGACATACAAGGTACATTTGTCCAAAGACTTACCACTCAGATACTCTGAAGCGGCTGTAAATGCCTGCATTTCGGCATGCGCAGTGAAGTCATGAAGTCTTTCTACCAGATTATGTCCGCGAGCAATGATGCGGTCTTCAGCCACAATAACGCAACCAACAGGCACTTCGTCTTGTTCAGCAGCATAAATGGCCTCTTTGATGGCCATTTTCATGTATAATTCGTCCTTAATTGGGTCGCTCAAAATTGGTAGTGTCTCTTAAGTATCTCACGAAATCTCTCGTGGAGATTTCGTGTTCATTTACAGTTGGAAATTTAAATTTTTCCGACCAGTATTTTGCTAGGTACTCTTGCTCGAATTGCCCTGAAGTGGGAATGAGTAGAGCCTTCTTGCCAATTGTTGCTAGTTCCATAAGTGTACTATAGCCCGATCTGCAAACAATATGTGAAGATTCGTTCATGAGTTGTTCGAGAATAGCACTGTCGCAATACCCGAGCTCTCGCACAAATTCAGATTTGGGCAATGGTTTACTTTCGCCAGTAACTATAATAGGGAATCCGAGTTGAACAGCTTCTTCAATGATGTCTTTAGCGAAGCGCGATCGCTGTGGCTCAGGGCCAGAAAGAATAACAAGCAATTGTTTTTTTAAAGGTGTTTGAATAGCTTTAATTTGACTGAGAGGTCCAATGAATGTGGCTTGGGCATGAGCTTTCGCGCTGCTAAGCTTACCGCTTAGTTTTGGTGTGTTCTCGAAATCTGGAATTTCAATTTTATTAAAATTTTTCAAGTTTTTGTTCAACACCCATTGCGGCAAGGTTAAAAGCAGGCGAGGGCCTGGCAAGGAAAGTTGGTGCGTTAGCATGACCGAATGAACGTTCGGGTGGTAAAATCCGTAGCGGTTGTCGGAATAAATGACATCGGCTGTATTGTTTTCTAGATATTCTTCAACCCATTTTTTTTCTTTTTTCCAGTTTGCACGGAATTCGAAAATACGAAGTCCAAGTTTGAAGAACAAACCTTTCCCACTTTCTATTTGAATATGATTATTGGGCAGAGTGACGTGAATAATTAACTCAGGAAATTTATTTCGAAAAAAAGGTTCTTGATTTTCGGAACAAGCAATTTCAACCGTATTTCCATCTTTTAAAAATTGGGAAATCCTCTCGCAACCGCGAGTCATATGTCCGTAGCCCCAATCGAGCGCGGCGAAAAGTATTTTTTTCGGAGTGTTCAATTTACGGACGTTTTATTTTGATTTCTTTTTGCATGTTATTTCCGCCTTGTGCAGGAATGAAATATCCGGTTACTTTTTTCTTTTTGCCTTTTCGAAGGAAAGTAATATTGGCCTCGTCGCCGACGGCATACAAATCTAAATTTTCAACAAGTTCGTCGAACTCTCTTATTTTATTTTGATTCAATTTAACAATAATATCACCAGTCTGTAGGCCCAGAGCAGCAGCTAAACTAGATGTAGAAACCGTTTCAATCATAACGCCTTCGCCTTTGAATGAACGAGCGGGTGTAATTCCAATTTTCGCACTGTTATCTGGAGCCCCAAAACCAAATGGCATTTCATTCGGCATGGCGAAAACCATTCCTTGTGGCATTTGAAGATTGTTGTCAAAGCTGAAATTGAAAGAAGAGTCCATTAAGGAAATGTCAATGTCAGGAAATTGCTTCATGATTTCTTTCATATTTCCCAGTTGATCACCTTCGAAATTGAAGATTAGCGTATCTAGCTGGCCTGTACTCGAAGTGTCGATTTTAATAATGGTAACATGATTTTTCTTTTGCACTTGCGCGAAAGAAATAACGCTAATCATTACGGTTACTAAAAGTGAAAAAAGTGATTTCATTGTTTAATTATTTAATTTCAAAATTAGAGTGAAATTTCAATCAAAGTAAATCCTTTTGACGGAATGGAGAGTGTTTTTTTCCACGAAACGGATTCGCCGTTCAAAATGTTTTTTCCAGTATTCAAATTCATTGTGATTTCTTTCAGCGATTCCATAGGAAAGTCAAATGCATTTTCATTCAAATTGTATAAGCACAAAAGTGTCTTTTTACCATCAGCTGATTTTCGAGCATAGGCATACGTATTGTCGTTCGGAACGAATTGCGTGAGTTTGCTTGTTGCTAGCCATTCATTTTTCTTTCGGTAATTCAACAAGGATTGAAGGAAGTTGAACGCTTCGTTTTGAATTTCTGTTCTACCTTTCTTCTCGAAGGCATTCACTTTATGATCTTGCCAGCCGCCTGGAAATTCTTCACGGACATGTGCATCTGGATCACAAAATCCGGTCATGAGAATTTCAGTTCCGTAATAAATACATGGTATTCCTCGAAGGGTGAGAAGCAGGGCATGTGCCATTTTCCATTTTTCGAGGTCTTTGTTGAAGAAAGAATAAATGCGTGCTAAATCGTGGTTATCGAGGAAAGTGACTAAGTTTTCAGGATGAGCATAGAGGTGGTCGTGTGCCAAGTCCAATTCAATTCTTCGAAGTCCTTCTTCCCATCCGAATGGCTCTGTTAGTCCTTTCGTTATTGCGAAAAACAATTGAAAGTCGGTCACCCCGTCGAGCTGTGAATCGAAATTCTGCTGAACTTTTTGTCCTTCTGGGAACCACGCCTGAACGGGAGAGCCTTGCACCCAGGTTTCACCAAACAAGAAGAAGTTTGGATATTCTTTTTTTACAGCGGCATTCAACTTGGACATAAAAATTTGATCGGGATAGCTGTAGGTATCTATTCTGAAAGCATCGATTTTCCCCATTTCAATCCACCAAATGGAATTTTGAATGAGGTATGTGGAAAGGTGAGGGTCTTGTTGATTTAGGTCGGGCATGTGCCTGTCGAACCAACCGTTGGCCATTAAATTCTTATCGTATTCGCTGGCATAAGGATCCATCATTGTTTCCGCGCGGTAGTTGGTTTTAGTGTAAGTTGGAAACCAATGAAACCAATTGCTGTCGGGCATTTCGCGGAAAAGTTGATGTTGATCTCCCCAGTGATTGTAGACCACGTCCCAAACATGCTTCATCTCTTTTTTATTCATGCTTGACGTTAACTTATTCAACTCTTCGAGTGTTCCAATTCGCGGGTCTATTAAATAGGAGTCGGTTGTTGCATAACCGTGATACGAATCTCTCTTTTCATTGTTTTCAACCAAGGGGTTTATCCAAAGTGCCGTAAACCCAAGATCGCTGATGTATTCGAGATGATCGCTTATTCCTTCAAGATCTCCGCCTCGGCGGCCTTTGAGTTCGTCTCGATGAGCACCTTGAAAATAATTAGGCACTGAGTCGTTTTTCGAATTGCCGTTTGCGAATCGGTCTGGGAAAACCATATACATGGCATCGGCTTGTGAGAGGCCTAGAGGCTTTGCTGATTTTGGATAGATGTAATAGGGGTGAACGCTAGTTCCAAATAGTCCGTCTTTTTCAATTTCAAAAAAAATGACATTTTCTTTGGGCTGGCTTAAAAGAGAAACTTGCACGAAATAGTAGTTATTCAACTTAGACTTTTCAACCGATAGAATATGGGCATTGGATTGACTTTTTGAGTTCAATGAAATAGTAAGATTTTCATCATCAAAGGTGTAAAAAAGCAATTCGAAATTCGGGTTGTTCATATTGCTAAACCAATTTGGAGGGTCGATGCGTTCGAGGTAATTGGGGCTTTGTCCCCAGATAAAAGAGGACATGAACAATAGGATTGTGGAAAAGTATATGGAACTTTTTTTCATGATTTACGTCTTAGAGGAGTGTGCATCACTTTTTCGATATATATTTGGAAAGTGTTAAAAGTACACGAACTACAGTAATTTAATTTAAAAACCTATGAAAAAATTTTTTACATTCTGTTTCGTAGCGTTATCTGCAATGATGGCTCAAGCCCAAGTTGCTGTAACGTTTAATGTGGACATGACTGGTCAAACTGTAAGCGCAAATGGCGTTCACATGGCTGGAAATTTCAACGATGTGAACTATGATGGAACTGCTGAGAACGCAGCCTATGTTAACTGGAATCCTTCTGCAATTGCATTGGCAGATCAAGGAAATGGTATTTGGTCTGTAACTTTAAATTTAGTTGCAGAGCGTTATGAGTTCAAACTCATCAATGGTAACGACTGGCCTTTCGCTGAAGATGTTCCGCCTGCATGTCAAGTTGAAGTAAACGGAAACGACAATCGTTTTTGGTCTATTTCAGGTTTGAACGCTACTGAGAGCATGACAGTATGTTATGAATCATGTGCTGCTTGCGGAGAGAACACAATTCGCTTCCGTGTAGACATGACTCAAGAGGGTGCAGGTGTTAATCCAGCTGGTATCTTCGTTGCGGGTGATTTCCAAGGTTGGAACCCTGCTGGATCACAATTGATTGATCCAGATGGTAACGGTACTTTCGAAGGTTACTTCTCAACCGGTTCTTCCGAAGTTGCAAACTTCAAGTTTATTAACGGTAACGACTGGGCTTTCGCTGAAAGTATTCCTGCGGCGTGTAACGTTAATGATAACCGTGAATTGATTGTTGAAGCCGTGAACACAGTTGCAGACGTAATTTGCTTCAGTGCTTGCGGTCCATGTCAAGCTCCAACCCCAGTGTTGTTCCGTGTTGACATGTCGTTGCAGACAGTTGATGCTAATGGTCCTCACGTTGCAGGTTCTTTCCAAGGATGGAATCCTGCAGATCCAACGTCATTGATGACTGACCCAGACGGTGACAATATTTATGAAGTTACTTTATTACTTCAACCAGGTACTTTCCAATACAAATTCGTTAATGGTGATGAGTGGGCAGACGGAAACGAGTCTTTGCCTGCTGATTGTAACGTAGGTGGAAATCGTGAAGTTGTAGTTGCGGCTGATCCAGTTGTTGAGCATTATTGCTACAATCAATGTGGAGCAGAGTGTGTTGTTGATCCGGCTGCTGCTGACATCACTTTCCGAGTGAATATGTTTACTACTGGTGCGAGTGCTGCAGGCGTTTGGATGATTGGTGGTTTCACAACTCCAGTTTGGCAAGCAGGTGCAGTTCAAATGACTGATGATAACCTAGACGGAGTATATGAGTGCACAGTGAACGTTAGCGGTTCTGCTGACATTCAGTACAAATTTGTTAATGGAGATGTGTCAGTTTCTACAAATGAAGAAGCTGCGGGTATTATGAACTGTGGTATTGCTAACGGTGTTGGTGGTTACAACCGTCTTCATACACGCACAGGTATTGCTGAAGTATTGAATACAGTATGTTTCGATTCTTGCGCTGATTGTATTATTGGAATTCAAGAAGCTATGGCTTTAACCGTGTTGAATGCTTACCCAGTTCCAGCGAACGAGTTCGTAACTCTTTCTTTCGGACAAGTAAAATCTGCTCCTATCACTGTTCGTGTAATGAACAACTTAGGTCAAGTAGTTTCTTCTCAGTACATGGGTAATCTTCCAACTGGTAACAACCAAGTTCGTGTGAACTTAGAAGGTGTTGCTAGCGGAATTTATGCTATCGAATTGTCAAACGGAATTGAAAGAACTGCTGTACAAATCGCAGTTCAATAATTCATTTGAACAGATTAATTTTAGAAAAAGGCTGCCGAAAG
>JBIKVX010000050.1:0-9980 GCA_044356625.1 Flavobacteriales bacterium
CGGCTCGAAGAGCACAGGTTGAATTTCTTACACTCTACGCATTTTCAACTGAAAATTGGAACCGCCCGAAAGAAGAGGTTGATGCACTCATGGATTTACTTGTTTCCACTATCATTAGTGAGGTAGCTGAGTTAATGGAAAATGGGGTTCGATTATTAGCCATTGGAGATATTGAAGAACTACCCATGAAATGCCGCGATGAGCTGAAAGTAGCGATAGCTAAAACAGCAGATAACACTGACGTTACTTTGGTATTGGCCTTGAACTACAGCGCTCGTTGGGAAATGGTAAAAGCAGTTAGAGCAATCATTGCACAACAAATTCCAGAACAAGACGTTACGGCTGACGTGATTGCTCAAAACCTATCAACTGCAAATATTCCAGACCCTGAATTACTTATTCGTACAAGCGGTGAGCATCGTATTAGTAATTTTTTACTTTGGCAAATAGCCTATACGGAATTGCATTTCACGCCGATTATGTGGCCTGAATTCAGAGAAGAACATTTCTTTGAAGCATTGGTCAGTTACCAAGGCCGTGAACGTAGGTTCGGCATGACTTCCGAGCAAACAGAACTAACGAAATAGATTAAGTTGAGAAAGACGTCGAAATACACACTACCAATTACGCGAACATTTTTATTTGTTCTTGTTTTCATCGCGTCTTTATTCTTTACCCCGAATATTCATGCTCAGGTAGAATTGGGTTCAACCATTGACTATGCGGAACCGCGTAAAATGAAATTGGCTGGAATCACGGTCATGGGTGCAGAATATACCGACGCCCAAGCTATTCTACTTTTTTGTGGTTTGAAAGTCGGACAAGAGATTATGATTCCCGGCGATGCAATTGCAGACGCTCTCCGAAAACTTTGGAAAAATCAGTTGTTCTCTTCAATTGACATTCGCTTGGCCGAAGCCCGCGGAGACGATGCCTTCTTAGTTATTGTGGTGAAAGAACTTCCGAAGTTAGGAGTGTTCAAGTTTGATGGAATAAAGAAAGGAGATGCGGATAACCTGCGCGAAAAAATGAAGATTCGTTCAGGGAATATTGTGAACGAAAACCTAAAGGCAACAGCTACGAACATCATTAAAGATTTCTATATTGAAAAAGGATACTTCAATGCCAAAGTAGATATTGTAGAAAAGGCCTATCCGAATTTACCCAATGCGGTTGAGCTCACCTTTGATATTGAAAGAGGCAATCGAATTAAAATTGAAGAAATTGAATGGGTAGGTGCCGACAAGATGGCACTAGCGACTCTGAATCGCACCATGAAGAATACCAAAAAAGCCGCTATATATCACGTATTTAAAGCTTCTAAATTTTTAGAAGATGAATACGAAGAAGATAAAGTAGCCATTGTAGCACGTTATAACAAAGAAGGTTTTCGCAACATGCGAATTGTTAAAGATTCAATCTATTCAGTAGGTCCGGAAAGGCTGAAAATTAAAATTACGTTGGATGAAGGAAATAAATTTTATTTCCGGAACATTTCTTTTATTGGAAACACAAAATACAGAAGCAATTCACTTGATTCAATCTTAAACATTAAGAAGGGAGATGTCTACAACATGGAGGTTCTTCAAACCCGTTTGAATATGAATCAGAGCGGTCGTGATGTCGCCTCCTTGTATACGGATGATGGTTACTTGAATTTCTACGCTTATCCTGTTGAGTCATTGGTTCCGCCAGATAGTATAGACATTGAAGTGCGGATGGGCGAGGGTAAACAATACAGAATTGGAGTGGTAAGTGTTTCAGGAAATACCAAAACCAACGACCACGTTATTTATCGCGAAATTAGAACGCGACCAGGAGATCTGTTCAATCGCTCCGATTTAATTCGTTCTCAACGCGAATTAGCAAATCTGAATTATTTCAGCCAAGAGGCATTTGATATTCGCACCAATCCAAGAGCTGACGAAGGGTTAGTTGATCTGGAATATGTGGTCGAAGAGAAACCTTCCGATCAAATTGAATTGTCGGGTGGTTGGGGTGGTGGACGTGTTGTTGGTTCACTTGGATTGAGCTTCAACAATTTTAGTATGCGCAACTTCTTCAAGAAGGATGCATGGAGCCCCCTTCCAACGGGAGATGGACAACGACTTTCGATTCGTGCAATGAGCAATGGAGCGTTTTTCCAATCCTACAATTTAAGTTTCACAGAACCATGGTTAGGCGGAAAAAGGCCGAACTCTCTGTCTGTTTCAGCCTATCACAGTGTGCAGTCGAACGGACAAAAAAAGTATCTAGGCGAAGTCTTAAATCCTCTTCGTCAATCGTTGATTATTACGGGAGCATCTGTTTCATTTGGTCAGCGCTGGCAGAAGCCAGATGACTGGTTTTTATTCTTTGGTGGAATTTCATACCAGCATTTCGATTTGAATAACTACGGTTCGTTCTTCTCCTTTAACAATGGATATTCGAATAACCTTGCGGCGAATTTCACCATTGAAAGAAGCTCTTTGTCTGAAACCATTTATCCTACCTGGGGTTCGAAGATTACCTTTAGTTCGAAGTGCACATTGCCCTATACATTCTTAGGTGAGAATGTATTTGGCAAAACCTATGACTATGCCAGCATGACCGATCAGCAAAAAGTGGACTGGGTGGAATATTATAAAATTAAGTTCACTGCGAACTGGTACACTTCTCTGAATAAACACAAAACAAATAAATTGGTGTTGCATACGCATGCAGGGTTTGGATTCCTTGGTGCCTATAACAAGAACCTCGGACAATCTCCGTTTGAGAGATTTTATTTAGGAGGTGTCTTCTTAAGCGGATTTTTGTTGGATGGGCGTGAAATTGTGAATTTGAGAGGCTACGATGATTTGTCTTTAACAATGCCAAGTGATCGCGTTGGAGCGCCGGTGATTACCAAGTACGGAGCAGAGTTGAGATATCCGATTTCCCTTAACCCACAAGCGACCATATTCGCATTGGCATTTGCTGAAGCGGGAAGAACGTGGACAGATTTCTCAGATTACAATCCATTCAATTTATATAAATCAGTGGGCGGGGGACTTCGAATCTTTTTGCCTATGTTTGGACTGTTAGGATTCGATTACGGCTGGAGATTGAACGATTTGCCAAATGCACCCAATATGGCACCGGGACAATTTCACTTCAGCATTGGTATGAACATGGGAGAACTTTAACATAGGATTATGAAAACAAATTCATTCGTTAGGTTATTATTTATTGCAGCATTCTTGCTTTTCGGAAATGAACTTTTTGCACAGAAGTTCGCATATGTCGATTCAAAATATATTTTATCGCACATGGCAGAATACGTTGCAGCTCAGAAACAAATCAACGAACTGAGTTCCGAGTGGCAGGCTCAAGTTGAGCAGAAATATTCAGCCATTGAACAATTGGAAAAATCATTTCAGGCAGAAAAAATACTTTTAACTGAAGAAATGAAGAAGAAGCGCGAAGGCGATATTAAAGATCGACGCGATGAAGCTATGCAATATCAAAAAGCTAAATTTGGTGTAGAAGGCGATTTGTTCAAAAAGCGAGAAGAGTTGGTTGCGCCTATTCAAGAACAGATTTTTCAGGCCATCGAAGATATAGCATCACAATCACAATACATGGTAGTTTTCGACAAGGCTAATCATTCCAATATGCTTTATACAAATCCTAAACACGATATAAGCGATAAAGTATTGAAGAAAATGGGATTGAAGCCAGGTGAAGTTTTGGACAAAGGGGACGATAAGGAAGATTCTGAGGAGAAATCAGGTGAAAAACCAGGCACCGGAACAGGGAGACCCGGAAATGATCGTCCAAGTTCACCGGGTAAAGGCAACTAATGCGTATTTTTGGTACTGTCATTGAATAGAAGAAAAAAAAACATACAATCATGAAGAAGACAATTTTAGCAGCACTATTTATTTCATTGGGATTTGGTGCATTTGCGCAGAAGTTAGCGCACGTAGATAGACAAGCAATTCTTTTGCAAATGCCAGGAATGAAGGGCGTTCAAGCAGATATGGAAACCGCAAAGAAATCTTTCGAAGGAGAATATGTAGTTATGCAGAAAGAGCATGATGATAAAGTTGCTGAGTACGAAACAAAATCAAAAATGGCTGTTAGTGCTGGCGGGTGGCCAGAAGCTATTCGTCAAAGTAAGGCACAGGCTATTGCTGACTTAGAGCAAAATATGATGGATTTCCAACAAACAGCAAACGATGAATTGCAACAAGAGCAAGATAGATTGTTGAAACCATTGGTTGAAGAATTCGATGCGGCTGTAGCTAAAATTGCAAAAGCTGGTGGTTACACTTATGTTTTCGATCTTGGTGCTGGAAACCTCGTATACGTTGGTGGTGAAGACATTGGTGATAAGTTGAAAGTGGAATTAAAAATTCCTGCTACCGCTCCAACCACTCCTACTCAGAAATAATAGCTAATACAACATTGAAATCCCGCTAAGCGGGATTTTTTTTGTCATGAATACAAATCCAATAGGCATATTCGATTCAGGAATCGGTGGACTAACTGTGGCTAAGGCCATACAGAAAGTTCTTCCGAATGAATCGTTTATTTATTTCGGAGATACGGCTCACCTGCCTTACGGCGATAAGTCGCCCGACAGTATTCGCGCTTATTCAAATCGTATTGCAGAACTGTTAGTAGAAAATAATTGCAAGGCAATTGTTATTGCGTGCAACACGGCTTCAGCCCACGCCTATAGAACAGTTGTGAAAAGTATTCCTTCGCACATTCCGGTTATTAATGTGGTCGATCCGGTAGCGGCATATACAGCTGCGCATTATCAAAAAGGAAAGGTGGGAGTAATTGGAACAAAAGGAACCATTCAATCTCGCATTTATGTCAAGCGTATAGAGAAATTAAATCCAAATTTGAAAGTCCTTTCCAACGCAACGCCTTTGTTGGCTTCCATGATAGAAGAAGGCTATTACAACAATAAAATTTCACAAAGTATCATCGATAGCTATTTGTCGAAATCATCTTTTAAGGGAATTGAAGCACTCATCTTGGGCTGCACGCATTATCCTTTAATAAAAAAGGAAGTAGAGAAATTCTATCAGCAGAAAATTGAGATCATCGACAGTGCTTCTGTTGTTGCTCAAGCGGTCTCCGATGTTTTGAAAAAGAAAGACATTCTCAACACAAGTAAGCGCAAATCAAAGTATTCTTTTTGGGTTTCAGATTACACAGAATCTTTCGAAAAAAGCACAGCAATTTTCTTCAATCAAAAATTAAAGTTGGTTGAAAAAAGAATTTGGAAAGACGAGCGTTATTAATGTTTGAAGTGACGAACACCCGTCATATACATGGCCACGTTGTTGGCATTGCAATAGTCTATTGAAAGCTGATCTTTTATTGACCCCCCCGGTTGAACCACTGCAACAATACCCGCATTCTTCGCAATTTCTACGCAATCTGGAAAAGGAAAAAACGCATCGCTTGCCATAGCACTTCCTTCCAAAGAAAAACCAAAGTGCTTCGCTTTTTCAATGGCTTGTTGAAGCGCATCAACACGGGAAGTTTGTCCAGTTCCACTTGCAAGTAAGGTATTATCTTTTGCAAAAACAATGGTGTTACTCTTCGTGTGTTTCACCAATTTATTTGCGAAGATCATGTCTTCAATAGATGCAGCGTTTGCTTCAGTATGCGTTGCGCATTTTAGGTCGGCTGCTGATTCTGTTGCACTGTCTTTTTCTTGAACTAAATATCCATTTAAAATAGATCTTACTTGGGTTTGAAGAAGGGGAGTTTCTTTTATGATTAGAATGATGCGATTTGCTTTTGATTTCAACAATTCAATTGCTTCATTCGCAAAAGAAGGAGCAATAACAACTTCACAAAAAAGTGAATTTATTTTTTCAGCGGTGGATAAATCTATTTCGCCATTAGCAATGAGAACTCCGCCGAAAGCTGAAGTGCTGTCGCAGGCCAATGCTGCTGTATAAGCCTCAACCATAGACGGTCTTGTTGCAACGCCGCAGGCGTTGTTGTGTTTGAGGATAGCAAATGTTGGAGAGTCGTTTTTAAATTCAGCAATCAACTGAACCGCGGCTTCAACATCTAATAAATTATTATATGAAAGTTCCTTTCCGTTAAGCTTCGTGAACAAAGCGTCGAGATCACCGAAGAAGCTTCCTTTCTGGTGGGGGTTTTCACCATAACGCAATATATGTGCATCGCGAGAGGCTATACGCAAAGATCCGTCTTCGTTTCCTTTGAAGTAAGTGTAAATAGCGGAGTCGTAATGTGAAGAAACCTCGAAGGCCTGCTTTGCGAAGAACTGTCTTTGCTCAAGCGAAGTCTCTCCCTTTTGGTTGACAAGCAATTCGTGAAGTGCGCTGTATTCATTTTTCGAAGGAACAATCACTACATCGTTGAAATTTTTCGCGGCTCCTCGAATAAGAGCAATTCCACCGATGTCTATTTTTTCAATAACATCCTCCTTTGAAGCACCAGAGGCAACAGTTTTTTCGAACGGATATAAATCTACAATCACGCAATCGATGGCTTGAATGTTATATTTCGCAGCCTCTTCCAAATCTTGGGCTTCGTCTCGTCTGTATAAAATTCCACCCAACACACCTGGGTGAAGTGTCTTAACCCTTCCACCGAAAATACTCGGATAACCGGTTAAATCTTCAACTGCCGTAACAGGAATTCCCATGTTTTCAATGAAAGTTTGTGTTCCGCCTGTGCTGTATAATGTTATGCCTAAGAGGTGCATTTGTTCCACAATTGGCGCTAACCCAGTTTTATCAAAAACTGAAATAAGAGCTGAAGAAATTCTTTTATTCACGGTATTAAAAATTAAGTTGCGAATTTACAATGTAAATCAGGTGATTAGCTTTGCTTTTTTCAATAAGAGCAGATAATTCTCATATTTTAATTTTGTGCAACTTTTCGAGCCGTATATTTGATTAAACAATAAAGGAGATCATACATTGGCATTTTCACTAGGTAATCAGGCACACCCATTTTTCGATACTTTGAATACGCGTGTAGAACAATATTTCACAACGAAAGGAATTAGCAGAACTGGCAATTGGAAAATTTATACAAAAGCTACCCTGCTTTTGGTTTCTATAGCCGTTGTTTACGCCTCTCTGTTGTTTTTTCAATCGTGGGCAGCACAACTGATTCTTTGGTCTGTGTTGGGTATGGTGTTCGCGGCAATAGGCTTTAATCTTATGCACGATAGTGCTCATGGAAGTTTCTCCTCCAAGTCTTGGGTGAACCAAATGATGGGATATTCATTGAATATTATTGGAGGAAATGTATTCTTATGGAAGTTGAAGCACAACCAGCTTCATCACGTTTATACCAATGTTCATGGGGTAGACGAGGATATTGACGTAGAACCTTTCTTACGTGTGAACGAGCAACAAAAGAAATATTGGTTCCATAAATATCAACACATTTATTGGGCATTAATTTACGGCATCACCTATTTTTTATGGGTGTACATAAAGGATTTCAATAAGTATTTCACTCGGAAAATTGGTGAAACGCCAATCCGTAAAATTTCGCGTAAAGAGCACATTATTTTTTGGGTGAGTAAGTCGTTTTACGTGGTGGTTTTTTTAGTAATTCCGCTTCTCGTTGTAGGTTGGGTTAAGGCATTAGTTGGATATGGAGTTATGCTTTTTGTCACAGGCTGGATTATCGCAGTTGTGTTTCAATTGGCGCACATTGTTGAAGGAAGGTCTTTTCATTTGCCAGAGACTCAAGGCCGAACGTTGAAAGACGAATGGGCCGTTCACCAATTGAACACTACCGCAAACTTCGCAACAAAAAATAAGCTTGTTTCTTGGTTAACAGGTGGATTGAATTTCCAGGTGGAGCACCATCTTTTTCCAAGAATAAGTCATATACATTATCCGGCAATTAGCGGAATTGTGCGAGACACCTGTGAAGAATTTGGGTTGGAATATCAAGAATATCCGAATGTATTATCTGCCGTTCGGGCACACATTAGCCATTTACGTATTTTAGGAGCCGCATAAGTTGTATTTTTGTTCGAAAGGACCGAAAATAGATTTGTCTTATGGGAAGAATGTTTGAAAAGCGAAAGCACAAGATGTTCGCGCGCTATGATCGCATGGCTAAAGCCTTTACGCGCATAGGAAAAGAAATTGCAATGGCCGTGAAGGCCGGTGGGCCGGACCCGTCTTACAACCCACGTTTGCGTCAATGTGTATCTAACGCCAAGGGTGTGAATATGCCCAAAGATCGCGTGGATGCCGCAATCAAAAGAGCTTCTAGTAAAGATGCAAGTAACTATGAAGAGGTAGTTTACGAAGGATATGGTCCATACGGAATTCCAATCTTGGTTGAAACAGCTACCGACAATCCGACAAGAACTGTCGCAAACATTCGTTTGTATTTCAATAGGAGCGGTGGGCTCATGGGAAACAGCGGTTCATTGTCTTTCATTTTTGAACGCAAAGGTGTTTTCAGATTGGCCATGGATCAAATTCCTTCTTGGGAAGAATTGGAATTGGAATTGATTGATCACGGACTTGATAGTTCGGAACAGGAGGAGAATGAAATGGTTGTTTATACGGCGTTTTCAGACTTTGGAAATATGCAGAAGGCCTTAGAAGACCGCGGAATTGTTCCAACTAAAGCTGGATTGGAGAGAATTCCAAATACCTATGCGGAAATTACAGAAGAGCAAACCGACGAGATTTTGGAATTGATTGAAAAGATTGAGGCCGACGAAGATGTTCTAGCAGTCTATCACAATTTAGGATAATGAAAAAAATAATTTTCTTGTTAGCTTTTACTGCCGTTTTTTCGGCATGTAAGAAAGATCCGGGCACAGGAGGGGCAGGAACTATTTCTGGAACTATATTGAAGGAGTTCCGTGTTGTTTTAACCAATCCAGCTACCGCAATTTACACCGTGCCTGCAGTAGATGTGGAAGTGTATATTGTCTATGGTGAACACCTTTCTCCAGACGACAAAGTAATGTCTGATTATGAAGGAAATTTCGAATTCAGAAATCTTCGCAAAGGAAAATACACTGTGTATACCTACAGCAGAGACACAACGGGACAAAATCCACCGACTACAGATCCAATGAAAATGGTTGTGCTGAAAGAGGTTGAACTCACAGACAACGAGGATCATGCTGTTGTTTCCGATTTAACAATCTATGATACGCCGTAATAACGCGTTACTTTTTTTTGTTCTTCTAGCTTCGTTTGGTTCTGCGCAGAATGTCAACGATGCCGGAATGTGGAATGCCTTCTCTTTCTCCAGCGACATCAAAGATTTAACTCCTTGGAAGGATCCGAAAATTTTTAAAGATTGGTCATTACACATTGACCCTGAAATTCGATTTAATGAAAACGTCTCTCAGGTGAGTAACGTTTTTTCTGATTTTGGAACCGATAAAAAATGGAGTAAGTACCTCACAACTACTCTGGAATATCGCGTGGGTGCCAGGCGAGAAGAAGATTGGTTCAACGTTAGAAAGCGCTGGTCATTGGGTGCTCAATTGAGTTGCCCTTTCAAAAATTTTAAATTGTCCTCAACAACACGCTGTCAAATTTCTCGCGCTATTACCTCAGAGATTGACATCAAATCAATTTGGCGAGAAAAAATAAGCTTAGAGTTTTCCAAGTGGGAAAAATTGACTTTTCAAGTGAGCCATGAATTGTTCTTCCTTCCAATTACATTGGAAAATTCGAATTGGAGAAGTCAAGTATCTTTAAAGTATAAGTTAGATAAGTCTAACGCCATATCTGTCGGGTATTTGGTGCAACGCGATCTTTCGAATGCCGATATGGATTTTGTGATTCTCACGGGGTATAAATGGGAATTCAATAAGAAAAAGGATAAGGGCTTAGACTTGAAATGAATTGTCGGAATTAGCAGAGGGCATTCAAGTGAAATCGTTAACTTCGGGAATCTTAATCTGAATTATGAAGAAACTAATTTTACTTTTTGCAGGTGTTGCTTTGATGCTATCT
>JBIKVX010000266.1:0-2840 GCA_044356625.1 Flavobacteriales bacterium
GATTTGTACTGATTGAAGTCAACAAGGCCTGCAATTTCGCGATGTCTTCGTCTTTCAATTCAGAAGATTCCAATACAGATGAATTTAAATCGAAGTTTAACACTGCCTCCAAAGTCCTGGCTGTAGAATCAGCAAAAATATCTTTCGAAGTAATTACCTTGTCGTCGCTCTTCATTAAGTAAGGCGTAGTAATAACTCCTTTCGCAATTTCAACTGCAGGAAAAGAAGCTGTTTTACTTCCTTTTGCACCTTTGATGCGCAATTCTAATTTTGAAGACTCCATACCTGCTGAGTATGGAACTGTAGCCGTGTATTTGAAACTCTTTCCTTCTTTGAAAGGAATTACATCTCCATTCCCAGTAGCTTTTTCTCCTTTGAATTCTTGAACTTTAAAAGACGCTTCCCCACCATTCCAGACAATTGCAGGAGTGGCTTGTGCGGTCACAGACTTTGCGAAATATTTTTCAGGAAATTTTCCTGTAATGGTCACCTTTACAGAGTCACCGTGAACTTCCAATGGACTAGGTTCAACTTGGAAATTAAGTTCTGCCATGTGTTTCTCCATTGAACCTAAAGAGGCGCAACCTTGAAAAAGAAGAGTAACCGCTGTTAACGCAACTACTACCGACGAAAATCCTTTTTTCATTTTTTCAGCTTATTTATAATGGGCACGAATTTACAATCAATTATTCAGTCTACAATACTCAAATTCAAATTATTGTTGAACCACTCCCATAGCGCAGAATTTTTCAATTCTCTGCTGGGTACGTTCTTCCACGCCTAATTTCTCTAATTCATCTAAGGCACTGACAATGGCTTCTTTCAAATGCTGAGTTGCAGCATTTGGATTATTGTGCGCACCACCAAGGGGTTCACGGACAATCCCATCTACTAATTTGTTAGCGAACATGTCGTCAGCTGTGAGTTTCAGCGCCGCCGCGGCCTCGATTTTATGGTCTGTATTTCTCCACAAAATAGTAGAACATGACTCCGGAGAAATAACAGAATACCAAGTATTCTCTAACATTAAAACACGATCTCCAATACCTATTCCTAATGCACCACCGGAGGCACCTTCGCCAATTATGATACATATCACAGGAACCTTCAAGCGCATCATTTCGAATAAATTTCGAGCGATGGCTTCTCCTTGTCCGCGCTCTTCTGCTTCCAAACCTGGAAATGCACCAGGCGTATCAATAAGCGTAACAATGGGTTTATTGAACTTCTCGGCCAACTTCATTAGACGAAGAGCCTTGCGATATCCTTCAGGATTTGCCATACCGAAATTTCGGTAGCTACGCATTTTAGTATTCGCTCCTTTTTGCTGACCAATGAACATAATGCTTCTTCCGTCTATAGATCCGAATCCGCCAACCATAGCTTTATCATCCTTCACCGTGCGATCTCCGTGCTGTTCAACCCACGTGCCTTCAGTCATTGTTTCAATGTATTGAAGGGTATAAGGTCTTTCAGGGTGACGACTTACGAGCACACGTTGCCAAGGAGTTAGATTCGAATAAATTTCGTTGGTCTTTTCTACTACTGCACGCTCTAAATCTTCAATGGCAGTGTGCACATCTACCCCGTTCTTCGTTTCACTCTCTTTTAACTTCTCAATTTGTTGACGAAGTTCTTTTATCGGGGATTCAAATTCTAAATAAATTTCCATAGTTTCAAATTGGAAAAACAAAAATACACATAAGTGCTATGAGTTGTGTGCGATAAATTCCAGGAACTTTTTAAGTGCTTTCGCTCGATGACTCAATAATTTCTTTTCTTCTATGGTCATTTCAGCGAAAGTTCGTGAATTTCCATCTGGATGGAAGATTCCGTCGTACCCAAAACCGTCCGCACCGCGAATGTCAATGCCTAATTTCCCTTTCACAATTCCTTCGAAATAATGTGTTCCTTCTGCGGTGAAATAACAAAACACCGATCTGAACTGCGCATTCCTGTTGGTCTGACCTTTCATTTGATTCAACACCTTTTCAATGTTGCGTTCGTTTGAGCGCGGTTCGCCAGCATAGACGGCAGAATCGACACCTGGTCTTCCGTCAAGAGCTTCAATCTCCAATCCTGTATCGTCGGAGAAACAAGCAAATCCTGTTTTTTCAAAAACGAATCGGGCTTTTTGTTCGGCATTGCCTTCCAAAGTCCCTGTCGTTTCTGGAATCTCTTCGAGAACTCCTAAGTGACGCATAGAAACCACTTCAATGCCCAATGGCAATGCCGCTTGAATCTCTTGCAGCTTGTTTTTATTTCCCGATGCAAAAACTATTTTCATGATTCGCGAATGATTTTACCGCTAGCGGTTCTATTGAACTTCGGTTTAAAAATTATTTCTCTTGGTTTGCGAATGCCCATATTCATGTATTCAATTTTATACTGAAGAGAATCGTCAGGTTCCCCTTCAACATATAAAACTACCTTCCTTCCCAATACTTCGTCTGGCAAAGAGCTAATGTAAAAGGGCTGATTCATTTGGTTGGAAAGGCTTTGCTCAATTTCTTCCGGAAAGAATTTCACTCCTCCGGAAATAATCACATGATCCAATCTTCCTTTTACTACAAATCCATCTTCTACAAATTCAACAATGTCGTTTGTCTCGAAAGCAGGAAGATTCAAACAAGAATCTTCAATAATTAAATTTCCTTTATCACCTTGGTAAACCTGAACACCTTGAAGCGGACTAAAACACTTCTCCCTCTTAACGTCACGCATAGCAATGTGGGTTAAAGTTTCGGTCATGCCGTATCCTTCCCAAATAGTTGAATTAACGCTCTTCGCGAATTGAAGTACCCCTTCTGAAATAGGACCGCCCCCAAGTAAAATGTTTT
>JBIKVX010000051.1:0-9912 GCA_044356625.1 Flavobacteriales bacterium
CTTCCAAAAGACTGTTATGCGATTGCGTTACTCGAACATACCGGTTGTGGTTGCTCCACATGGCCTAGCCCTTGGCGGTGCTTGCGAAATGTCCATGCATGCAGATGCAACAATTGCGCATGCAGAAACCTATATGGGATTGGTTGAAATGGGTGTGGGAGTAATTCCAGGTGGAGCGGGAACGAAAGAATTTGCCTTGCGTGCTTCAGACGAAATGAAAGAAGGGGACATTCGTTTGAATGTTCTTAGAAATAGATTTTTAACGGTAGGTCAAGCGAAGGTTGCAACCTCTGCAGAGGAAGCTTTTGAGTTGGGATACTTAAGCAGAGAAAAAGATGAAGTGTGTGTAAGCCGTGCCCATCAGCTCATGCGTGCGAAAGAAGTTTGTTTGAATCTTCATCATGCCGGTTACTCAGCACCGCTAGAGCGCAAAGACATTACAGTGCTAGGAAATGAAGGATTAGGTATTGTATACGCCGGTGCCTCATCCATGAAATCTGGAAATTACATTTCAGAACACGATCAACTCATTAGCGAAAAGCTTGGGTTCGTCATGTGCGGTGGAGATCTTTCTTCACCAACAAAAGTGAGCGAACAATATCTTTTAGACCTCGAGCGCAAAGCATTTCTCGAATTGTGCATGCTGCGCAAATCGCTGGAACGTATGCAGAGTCTTATTACATCAGGAAAAATTTTAAGAAACTAATTCCATGAACGCATACATAGTTGGGGGTTATAGATCTGCTGTTGGCAAAGCGCAAAAGGGAGTGTTTAAATCCATGCGTGCCGATGAGCTCGCTGCGCAAGTCATTCAATATTTAATGAAAGACTTTCCGCAAATAGACAAAGATGAGATTAGCGATGTCATTGTTGGAAATGCCACACCCGAAGCAGAGCAGGGGTTGAACATTGGACGCATGATTTCCTTAATGGGATTGAATACGGAGAGAGTTCCAGGCATGACCGTGAATAGATATTGTTCAAGCGGGTTGGAAACCATTGCACTCGCGAGTGCAAAGATTCATGCGGGCATGGCCGATTGCATTATTGCCGGAGGCGTAGAAACCATGTCACCCATTCCGTTCGGAGGATGGCGAATTGTTCCGCATCCGAAAGTTGCAAAGTCTCATCCCGACTGGTATTGGGGAATGGGATTAACCGCTGAAGCAGTAGCAAAAGAATACAAAATCTCGCGCGAGCAGCAAGACGAATTCGCGTTTCATTCACACCGAAAAGCGCTTGAAGCTATTGCAAACGGACATTTCGCAAATAGCATTGCTCCCATTGATGTGGAAGAAATTTTTCTTGATGAAAAAGAAAAAAGACAAGTTCGAAATACTACCGTAACGATAGACGAGGGCCCACGTACAGGAACAACTGTTGAAGCACTTTCAAAATTGAAACCTGTGTTTGCATTAGACGGAACAGTTACCGCGGGTAACGCGTCGCAAACGTCAGATGGCGCGGCTTTCGTAATGGTTTGTTCGGAAGACTTCATGAAGAAACACAACCTCACGCCCATTGCGCAATTGAAAAGTTATTCGGTGGCTGCCCTTGCACCCCGCATCATGGGGGTTGGTCCAATTTACGCAATTCCTAAAGCACTTGAAGCAGCAGGACTAAAACAAAGCGACATCAGTTTATTCGAATTGAATGAAGCATTCGCTTCACAAAGTGTTGCCGTTATTAATCATTTGGAATTAGATCCTTCACGCACAAACATCAACGGAGGGGCTATTGCGCTAGGACATCCGCTCGGATGCACCGGTGGGAAACTTACCGTTCAATTGTTAAACGACTTGAAAAGAAGAAACGAGAAATATGGAGTAGTAACCATGTGCGTTGGCACTGGACAAGGCGCTGCTGGAGTATTCGAAAGATTTTAATAAAACAACACATTATGAAACCAATTACAGGTGGCGAATTTTTAATTCGAAAAACAACATCATCAGAAATTTTCATTCCGGAAGAATGGAATGAAGAACAACAGATGATGAAAAAAATGTGTGAAGACTTCGTGAACAATGAAATCACGCCTATTCTCGATCGACTCGATAATTTGGAAGAAGGACTCATGCAATCTGTTCTTCACAAAGCAGGAGAATTAGGTTTACTTGGGCTCTCAGCTCCTGAAGAACTGAACGGAATGGGAATGGATTTTAAAACCACCATGCTTTGCACAGAAACCCTCGGCGCTGGACATTCCTTCTCTGTAGCTTATGGCGCGCACACAGGAATTGGAACATTGCCCGCATTGTATTACGGAAATGAAGAACAGAAAAAACTCTTCATCTCGAAACTTTCAACGGGAGAATGGTTCGGATGTTATTGCTTAACTGAACCGAATTCAGGAAGCGACGCGAACTCGGGAAAGACAAAAGCAACATTAACCGAAGACGGAAAGCATTATAAAATTTCCGGACAAAAAATGTGGATCACGAATGCAGGTTTCGCAGATGTATTCACTGTGTTCGCAAAAATTGAAGACGATGAAAACCTAACGGCGTTCCTTCTTCATAAAGACATGCCTGGCATCACTTTGAATCCTGAAGAAAAGAAAATGGGAATCAAAGGGTCTTCCACTCGTCAAGTCTTTTTCAATGACGTGCGAGTTCCAATAGAAAACATGTTGAGCGACCGTCAGAATGGGTTCAAAATAGCCGTAAACATTTTGAATATTGGACGCATAAAATTAGCTGGGGCAGTTATGGGTGGTGCGAAAGCAACAGTAACCGACGCTTTGGAATATGCCATTGCTCGCGAACAATTCGGCAGATCTATCTCAAAATACGGAGCCATTCGCCATAAGCTAGCTGAAATGGCCATTCGCTGTTACGCAACAGAATCAGCGGTTTATCGCGCAACTCAAAACATAGACGATTCAATAGCTGGTTTAACAGAATCTGGGATTGAAAAAGGAACTGCCGTTCTGAAAGGAATCGCAGCATTCGCTCCTGAATGCGCCATTTTAAAAGTATATGGAAGTGAGACGTTGGACTACGTTGTAGACGAAGCCGTGCAGATATATGGCGGAATGGGATACAGTTCTGAATCGCGCGTTGAACGCGCTTATCGCGATTCACGTATCAATCGAATTTTTGAAGGCACAAACGAAATAAATCGCATGCTCATCGTTGATATGCTTTTGAAAAAGGCAATGAAAGGCGAGTTGGATTTAATGACTCCCGCCATGAATGTGGCGAACGAATTAATGTCAATTCCTGATTTCGCAGAGCCAAGTGAAGATGTCTTCCAACGTTATATAAGTTACATTGAAAACTTTAAAAAAGCAGTTCTCATGATAGCAGGAAGCGCGGCACAGAAACTCATGATGCAATTGGCGAAAGAACAAGAGATTTTGATGAACGTGGCAGACATGGCCATTTGGACGTACGTTGCTGAAAGCACCGTTCTTCGAACACAAAAAAGAGTTCAATTAAAAGGAATAGAAAATTCTGCTAGTCAAATTGCAATGATGCAAACCTTGGTTACAGATCTTGCAGACTTCATTCATAAGGCTGGAAAAGATGCGTTGAATTCGTTTGTTGAAGGAGATGAGCAACGCATGATGCTGATGGGCTTGCGCCGATTCACCAAAACAGAACCTTTCAACACCAAAGAAGGTCGCAGAGTGATTGCAGCAGAATTAATCAGCGCAGGAAAATACTGTTTCTAGAAGTGGAAAAACAAGTAGGGAATTAATTCCCTACTTCTGAATGAAACTTAATGCGCATCAAACGAAGAATTTCTTCTTCATAATCGCCGTCGAAATATTCTTCGGCCTCTACAATATCATCTGTTTCAGACTGCATGAAATACTCCATAATTTCATCTTGCGCATCTTCATCTATTTCATCGTCTATGAAATACTGAATATCTAAGCGTGTTCCAGCATGAACAATGGTTTCGATTTCATCTATCAAATCTTTATAAGTCTTTCCAATTCCCTTCGCAATATCGAAAAGCGGAATGCGCTTATCAACGTTTTGAATGATCTTAATTTTGTGACTGCTCTTAGCATGTGCACTTTTCAAAACAAAATCTTCTGGACGTTCAATATCATTGTCTTCAACATATTTTTTTATCAGTGCTAAAAACGCTGAGCCGAATTTCATTGCCTTACCTTTCCCTACTCCGCCAATGTGCGAAAGCTCATCAACGGTAATTGGGTATTGCGTTGCCATTTCCTCCATGGAAGGTTCTGAAAAAACCACATAAGGAGGAAGTCCTTTTTCTTTCGAAACTTTCTGACGCAATTCTTTCAGCATTAAGAACAACGTTTCATCGGATGCTCCGGAACCTGTTGCCTTTACTGCATGAATCAATTCACCATCATCATCTGTTTCTCCGATCTCCTCTTCCTTCACCAAATCCATTTTGAAAGGAGTCATCAAAAAATCTAATCCTTCAGCCGTAAGCTTTAACGTTCCGTACGTTTCAATTTCCTTGCGAATGAGATTCTTCACCAAGAGCTGACGCATAATGGCGTTCCAATGCTTGTCTGTTTCCTCTTTTCCGGCACCAAAAAGCTTGTGCTTATCGGCTTTGTATGTGGAAACTTCGGTATTGTTAATTCCGCCCAAAACATTCGCAATAAATTTCGCTTTGTGGGTTTCTTTAAATGCTTTAATACATTCCAAAACCAATTTCACATCTTCTGTAGCATCGAAAATTTCTTTCGGCTTGCGCGAGTTATCGTCCATGCCTGCGCCTTCACCGGTAACGTCATCCCATTCCTCACCAAAGTAGTGAAGTAAATATTTTCTTCGGCTCATTGCCGTTTCCGCGTATGCCATTACTTCTTGAAGAAGCAACATCCCTATTTCCTGCTCTGCAACAGGCTTGCCGTGCAGAAACTTTTCTAATTTCTCAACGTCCTTCGGAGAATAAAAAGCCAAACAATGCCCTTCACCGCCATCTCTTCCTGCGCGTCCTGTTTCCTGATAATAGCTCTCCAAACTTTTTGGAATATCATGGTGAATAACGAATCTCACATCGGGTTTGTCGATACCCATTCCGAAGGCGATAGTTGCAACAATAACATCTACGTCCTGCATGAGGAATTTATCTTGCACATCGTTCCGTTGATGGCTATCCATTCCAGCATGATATGAAAGTGCTTTTATTCCGTTAGCGACAAGAAGCTGTGCAATCTCCTCGGTCTTTTTGCGCGACAGGCAATAGACAATACCGCTTTTGCCAGCATTCCCTTTTACGAACTGAATGATCTGTTTTCCGACATTTACTTTCGGACGAACTTCGTAATAAAGATTATCACGGTTAAACGATGACTTGAAGACTTTCGCATCTACCATTCCGAGGTTCTTCTGAATATCGATTTGAACCTTGGGCGTAGCTGTTGCCGTTAAGGCCATTACGGGCAGGTCAGCAATTTGCTGAATAATTGTTTTGATTCTTCTGTACTCAGGTCGGAAGTCATGTCCCCATTCCGAAATACAATGCGCTTCATCAATAGCAACAAAGGAGATTTTACATGTTCGAAGAAATTCAATATTCTCCTCTTTGGTCAAAGACTCTGGAGCCACATAAAGAAGCTTGGTCTTGCCACTGAGCATGTCCTTCTTTACTTGAGCAATTTCGCTTTTATTTAATGAAGAATTAATGACGTGCGCTATACCCTCTTCATTTGAAAATCCTCGCATGGCATCTACCTGATTTTTCATCAAGGCAATCAACGGCGATACTACTATGGCTGTTCCTTCCGACATAAGAGCAGGAAGTTGGTAGCACAAAGACTTCCCTCCGCCTGTAGGCATAATCACAAAGGTGTCATTGCCTGCAAGCACATTATCGATAACGCCTGCCTGCAGGCCTTTAAAGTTCGAAAATCCAAAGAAATATTTCAAGGCTTCTTTCGGAGCCATATCTGTCGCTGTAATCATTGTCATTAGTAATTGAACGTTATGAAAAAGTAACGTCACTGTAAAATTCGCTTAACGAATGTAAGCACAAAAGCACATGCACACCAACAAATTCCTTCGAAAAAAAAGACCTAAAAAACTAACGATTCTTTGCATCTTTGCAAAGTGAAATTGACTTCCCATACTACTATCTTGGACTCGGCGAAAGAAGCCATTCGATTAGAAGCAGATGCGCTTTTCAAATTGGAAATGTCATTGGGCACTGCTTTTTCATCTGTGGTTATGGCGGTCCTTGAAACCAATCAACCCGTTGTTGTAACGGGAATAGGCAAAAGCGGAATTATTGCTCAAAAATGGGTAGCTACTTTTAATAGCACGGGCCAACAAGCTCAATTTCTTCATGCCTCTGAAGCCATTCATGGCGATTTGGGCATGGTTCAACACGGCAGTATCGTTTTTTGTTTATCGAAAAGTGGAGACTCCCCAGAAATTCAATACTTGGTTTCCTTGTTGAAATCTATGAATGTTAACCTAGTGGGAGTGGGTTCTAATACCGAGAGTTTTCTTGCGAAAGAATCGGCTTACTTTCTTCACACTCCCATGACCAGCGAAGCTTGTCCGAATAATCTAGCTCCAACCGTTAGTACTACCCTTCAATTGGCTGTAGGCGACGCTATTGCTGTTTCACTTATGACGGAAAGAGGATTCAGCAAACTCGATTTTGCAAAATTCCATCCCGGTGGGGCACTTGGAAAAAAACTTTTTACAACCATTGGACAGGTTATGCGTGCAGACGCCCTTCCAAAGGTTTCTTCAAATTGTAACTTCCGCGATTTACTCATTGAAATTTCTTCCAAACGCGCTGGCGCCACTGCTGTCGTTGAAAACGATGAGTTATTGGGAATAGTGACCGACGGTGATATTCGAAGAGCTGTAGAGCGCAATGCCAATCTTGATGTATTGTGCGCATCTGACTTAATGAACACATCGGCTAAAAGAATTCAAATTTCCGCTTTGGCCGTTGAAGGATTTCAACTGATGGAAAATAACAAGATCAGCCAATTACTTGTGGTGGACGAAAGCGGGAAATATTGCGGCATTATTCATTTGCACGACCTTCTAAGTGCCGGCATTAATTAATTGAGATGGCTGAAGAAAAAAACATGAGCTTCTTGGAGCATCTGGAGGAACTGAGAAAAAGATTGTTTCGAGCGGTTTTGTTTGCTGTTGCGGGCGTTGTAGTTGTATTTATTTTCGACACCTTTGTTATTGAAAATATCATTATGGCTCCGCGTAGAGCCGATTTTCCTACCTATCGTTTTTTCTGTTGGTTGGGTCACAATCTGGGGTTAGAAGAACAGCTCTGTTTTTCAGATGCTAACTTCACGCTGCAGAGCACGACCATGGGGGGTAACTTCTCAGCTTACATGACGGTGGTTTTAATTGGAGGAGTTATTCTTGCCTTTCCTGCAATATTCTATCAAATTTGGGCCTTTGTGCGTCCAGGCTTGAAAAAGACTGAACTCAAGTCGGTGCGTGGTATTGGCTTCTATGTGTCCTTGTTATTCTTTTTGGGAATATTGTTTGGCTACTATGTTCTTACACCGCTATCCATTCAATTTTTAGGAAACTTTGCTTTTGCAGATGTTGAAGTGAACGCAACCATTTTATCGTATTTAAAATTGTGTTCTTCACTCATTCTAGGAACTGGATTGGTTTTTCAGATGCCCGTAGTGATATACTTCTTGGCGAAAATTGGTTTAGTCAGTTCCGCCTTCCTCAAAAAATACAGAAGACACGCCTTTGTGATTAATCTTATTGTAAGCGCAATTATTACTCCTCCGGACGTAACAAGTCAAATGCTTGTTTCGCTCCCATTGCTGCTGCTTTATGAAATAAGTATCCGTGTTGCTCAACGCGTGGAGAAAAACAAAGTTTAATTCCAATTCACGATTGATTTTCGTTTGCAATGACAAACGAGATTTTCATTATATTCGTAACCTTAAAAGTTAACTTAAATTTAATAAAATGAAGAAAATCTACTTATTAGGTTTGTTCACAGCTGTTGCGAGTGTATCATTCGCACAATGGTCTGTACAACAATCACCTGCTCGCAGAACTTTCACAAGAAGTGAAATTTCTCCAAAAGCTACTATCCGTCAAGAGATGGCACCATCTGTTGATTGGAGCAACCGCGTTACACTACTTACCGAAGATTTCCAAGGCGTTACGGGTGCAATGCCAGGCGCTTTGCCAACAGGCTGGTCTACAGGTTTAGTTGTTCAAGCTGACGGCTCAAACGGAAATGGTTTCAAAACACACACCAGTGCAACTGCTAACGGAGGTGGTTACTGGCCAGTTCCACAAATTGGAACAGGTAACAAATTTGCTGGAGCAAATGACGACGACGCTCCTTGCGACTGTGACATGGTAGATGCATACGTTCAGTCCCCTTCGATGGACTTTTCTGCAGCATCTAACATTGCGATTTCATTCGATATTTTCCACGATCAAAATTTCGGTGGTGGTGATGCGACATTGCAAATCTCTACAGACGGGGGTGCTACCTTCAACATCCGTTCTATTGGAATCGATGAAACCGGTGCAAGCATTGATGTATTCCCAATAGATCAAGATTACTGGCAGTCTATTATTGTTCCATTGTATGATGTAACAGCAGCGAACGTAATCATCCGTTTCCAATGGACTGACGCTGGATCTTGGGCTTCAGGTTTTGCAGTTGATAACGTGATTGTAGGTGAATTACCTGCTAGCGATATCCGTGTAGTTAAAACTAAAACAGGAGACTGGAATCAAGCCAACTTCGGTTTAGGTTTTTGGGATTACAACAGAGTACCCGTTACTCAAGTTAGCCCAGTTCATGCAACTTCAGTTATCTTCAACGGTGGTACTAATGACCAAGTTGATGCTACTATGAGCTACGAAGTAACTTTCAACGGAACTCCTGTTGCTGGCTCTCCTTTCGCTGCTGATCAAACATCTGCTAATTTCTTATCTCTCGATAAAGACACTATCTCCGTATCTACAACTTGGACCCCAAGTGCGACAGGTACTATCCAAATTACAGCTACTTCCTCTTCAACTACCGGAGATGATGTTGCTTCGAACAATACAGGAACTGCTTCAATTGAAATCACAGACTTCACTTATGGTCGTGATGGAAATGCTGCACAAGCATTCGTAGGTCCAACTTCAGATTTTGAAATTGGAAACTTGTTTGATATTTACGCTGACGATCAATTCGGTGGTATTGATGTTGCTATCGGAGCTGGTTCAGCTGCTGGTGACCCAATCCTTGGACGTATATACCTTTGGGAAGGATTCGACGCTAACAGCGATCCTATCTTCACAGATATCGGAATTGAAACATTGGAATACATCTTCACTGGAAACGAATTCAACAGTGTTGGTGGAAACGATTTCGTAACACTTCCTTTCGCTTCTGCTGTTACCTTAAATGCTGACAACACTTATCTAGTAGTTGTTACTTGTGTAACAGGCACACGTATTCCAGTTTCTGGAAGCAACGAGTGGGTTGTTTCTTGGTTGTATGACGGTACTGCTTGGGGTGCTACAGGTTCAGTTCCAATGGTTCGCTTGAACTCTGACGAAACTGCTTCAGTTGCTTCAGTTAATGGAGCTGCTTCATTCGAATTAGCTCAAAACATGCCTAACCCATCTAATGGTAACACAACTATCGTTTACAACCTTCCGAGCAATGAGCGTGTAACTTTAACAGTTCGTGATCTAACTGGACGTGTTGTTTCTGTATCAAACGAAGGTGTTAAACCAGCTGGTAAAAACATGATCTCTTTGAATACTTCAGCTTTCGGTGCAGGTGTTTACACTTACACGATTACTGCAGGTTCTTCAAGTTTGACAAAAGAAATGATGGTGAAGTAATTTCACTCACTTTCCTTGAAAGTAAAAAGTCCCGCAACATTGCGGGACTTTTTTTTTTTACCCAATGGATTTGCCTAATGAAAGATTTCTTACCTTCACATCCTAA
>JBIKVX010000052.1:0-9863 GCA_044356625.1 Flavobacteriales bacterium
AATGCACGTTTAAGATTTTGTTTTTTCACTCTAAGAATGAATAATACGAATGATGATTTTTTTGATTTTTAATGTATTGAATGATTCGTTTTCGATCCTTGTAATTAACGGAAAACACGGCGTATCCGGGTTGCCAGGTGAAATCGGCTAGGGATTCGTGTTGTGATTTCATCCATCGAGAAGAGTTTGATTTTGCTGCTTCTGCGAGTTTAGCGGTGGTGAGGGTTCGTGGCAGTTCGCAGAGTATGTGCACGTGATCGTAGTATCCGCCTATGGCGTAGACTTCAGAGCCTTTGTTGTTGAATACACCGATTAGGTATGCGTGCAGGGCTTGTTCAACTTGAAGAAAAATTTTGGGTTCTCGGTATTTGGTGACGAACACGAAGTGAAGGACGAGACGGCTGAGAGAAGATGGATTCATTGCGCAAAAATGAATGGCAATCTTCAAACGTTAAAAACGTGTTTATACGATTGACAAACATGAGCCCCTTGGGGCGACATTACCCGCGTAGCAGGGCTGTTAGGCCGTGCGAAAGGGAACGATTCTCGCATATACGCGCATAAGGTTGGAATGATACTTCATTGCGTAATACAACAAAAAATACGCAATAAGCACAATCTATTCGTCCTCACCAAAATTCTGAGTACCCTCAATGTAACCTTCGAATTGAACGAGCTTGCCTTCGATGGTAATAAACTTCAACGTGTAAACGTCCATATTGGGCTGATGATAAATAAATAATGTCCCTGGCCATACGGAATCGTCTCCCGCATAATCATCGTGAAATACCCACTTAAATGACATTTTCTCGTAAGCAACCTCTTCGCCATTTACTGGAAACTCTGCAAACTCTAGCTCGTCTAAATACCCATATACCATAGAAGTATCATCTACGGCTTCAATACTTAAATAGATATAATCATCACCCGGAAAACCATATAAACGAAGAAAATTCTGGTTCTCAAGCGCATCTTTCGTAAGGTTTTCGCCATCATTTAGATACTTCTGTATGACCAAAACGCTTTCAAAATCATCCTGACCATAAAACGTTTGTGAAATGGAAAAACACATAACGACCAAAAACAAGATTTTTCTTCTAATACCTCTCATCTGATGTGCAATTAAAATTTTAATAATTCAAATATATGGGATTTCTGTAAACACATTGTGTCCGAGAAATCAAATAACGCACTGTGCGTTATCACGCTATAAGTTTCCCCGCCGTCTTCGCAACCACCTCTTCCAACGTGACATCCGGAGCCAATTCAACCAAATGAAACGCGCCGTCGCGAATGTCGAATACACCTAAATCGGTGACTACTTTTTTAATGCAATGAATGCCTGTTAACGGAAGACTGCATTGAGGCAATAGCTTCGAATTACCCGCCTTGTCGCAATGCTGCATGGCCACAATGATGTTCTTCGCACTAGCCACCAAATCCATGGCGCCGCCCATGCCCTTCACCATCTTTCCTGGAACTTTCCAATTGGCAATATCGCCGTTCTCACTCACTTCCATGGCGCCCAAAATGGTTAGATCCACCTTCTGCGCTCTAATCATTCCGAAACTCATAGCACTGTCGAAAATAGAAGAGCCGTCACGCAAGGTCACCGTCTGCTTCCCTGCGTTAATCAAGTCTGCATCTTCTTCCCCTTCAAAAGGAAAATGCCCCATTCCTAAAATACCGTTCTCGCTCTGAAGTTCAACTTCCATTCCTTCCGGAATGTAATTCGCTACCAATGTGGGTATTCCAATGCCTAAGTTCACATAAGTCCCGTCTTGAACTTCTTGCGCAATGCGCTTCGCTATTCCAATTTTATCCCAAGCCATAATTATACTCTTTGACGAACAGTGCGCTGCTCAATTCTTTTTTCGTAATTCACTCCCTGAAAAATGCGGTGCACATAAATGCCCGGTGTATGAATGTGGTCTGGATCTAACGCTCCAAGAGGAACCAATTCTTCCACTTCAACAATGGTAATCTTTCCGGCCATAGCCATCATAGGATTAAAGTTGCGCGCCGTAGAACGAAACACCAAGTTACCCATGGCATCGCCCTTCCAAGCCTTCACTAAAGCGAAGTCTGCGTCGAACGCCTCTTCCATCAAATATTTCTTTCCGTTAAACTCACGAACTTCTTTTCCTTCGGCCACTTCTGTTCCTACTCCGGCGGGGGTATACACCACTGGCATTCCATAACCCGCTGCCATACATCGCGTAGCCAACGTTCCTTGTGGAATTAATTCCACTTCCAACTCGCCGCTCAACATCTGACGCTCGAATTCGGCATTCTCGCCAACGTAAGAGCTAATCATTTTCTTGACTTGTTTTTGTTGAAGTAACAATCCCAATCCGAAGTCATCTACCCCAGCGTTGTTCGAGATGCATGTGAGATCTTTCACTCCCATCTTCACCAATTCGGTTATGCAATTCTCTGGTATTCCACACAGACCAAAACCGCCCACCATAAGCGTCATTCCCGTGGTAATACCTTCACATGCTTCCGCTGCAGAAGCTCTTACTTTATTAAATCCCATAATCTAATTTATTCTAGCGAGTCACCATCAAATTCTAATTCTCCATTGAAAAATTCATCAAAGGTGGCGTCTTCACCATCCTCGAACAAGTCACCCATACCAGCTTGATTGCATTGGAATCGAGTGGGGTCATAGTTCAGTGGGGCCTCGAAATCTCCTTTAGAAATAGCAATTTTCGGGTCCTTGTAAATGCCGTTCATGTAATAACCGAAAATAGGTAATCCGGTATTTGCACCCTGCCCAAGACCCGTGCTAGAAAAACGAACGGTCGGATCTTGCGCACCTACCCAAACGCCCGTTACTAACTCGGGCGTCATGCCAATGAACCAACCGTCAGTGTTGTTTTGAGTTGTGCCCGTTTTTCCTGCCAATGGATATGGGATTCTTCCATATTTAGGATTTGAACGAATGCGGGCTGCTGTTCCAAAATCGCAAACTCCCTTCATTAATTTCACTGTTTCGTATGCTATTTCGGGCTCCAAAGCCTGATCAATAACTGGATCTGCCTCGTAAATCAAATTTCCATTTTTGTCTTCTACGCGCATAATGAATGTTGGCTCTATGTACAGACCGTGATTTACCAGCGAGGCTTGAGCGCCCACCAATTCATACATCGAAAGTTCACAAGCTCCCAGTGAAATGGAATACAACATTGGAATAAAGCTTTTCACCCCCATGCGGCGCATCATAGCAATAACTGGTTCCGGTCCGAATCGGGATATTAGCGTCGCAGCTATCGAGTTTACAGAACCTGCTAATGCCTTAGCCATGGTGTATGTAGATCCTCCTCCTCCCTTGGGACACCATCTTCCTCCAGTAGGCAAATCTATGCACCCTGCTCCAGTAATTCTATCACAAGGCTTCATGCCCATTCGCATAGCCATGGCATAAATAAACGGCTTGAAGGTTGAACCAACTTGACGCTTTGAGAGGAACACATTGTCAAATTTAAAATACTTATAATCGATACCTCCAACCCAAGCCCTCACAAAACCATTTCTAGGATCTATTGACATTAAGCTTGCATGCAGTATTGTCTTGGAATAGATGATACTGTCCATTGGTGTCATCGTGGTGTCTTTGTATCCCCCATGTTTATAAACAGTCATCTTAGCAGGTTTCTTAAAATCTGCAAGAATCTCATCTTCTGTATGCGCCTTCCATTTATGTCCGCATCCACCAATGTCTTCTTTACAATGATAATGTCCGTCAACGTTTTCAATGTAATTCGAAGGTCTACTGCAATCTGGACACATTTTTCCAGCTAATATTTTATACCTATCACTTGTGACAACGGCTTGTCTTAAAATTGAATTCCGGTCGTTCTCTGAAATTCGTGAATAAAACGGATACTTATCCTTCGGTCTTGAAGCTAAGTTTCGCGTAAATGCGGGTTGCAAGTCTTTACTCAGATGCTCTTCAATAGCATGTTCCGCATGCATTTGCATACCTCTATCAAGAGTGGTATAGACCTTTAATCCGTCTTCATATATGTTGAAAGCCGTTCCATCTCCTTTCTTGTAAATCAAATTTCCGTTCGCGTCTCGGCTTTCAAATATCTCGGTAAGCTTGTTCCTAACTGCCTCACGAAAATAGGGTGCTTGCCCTTCGTCATGAGCCACTTTCGCATATTTTAGACCAAGCGGCTCGGAGCGATATTTATCGTAATCACTTTCCGATAATTTTCCATATTTAACCATTTGTGCCATTACAACTTCGCGTCGCTTCGTAACCAATGAATCTCTCTTCAAAGGATTGAACAACGAGGAGTTTTTTAGCATGCCTACCAACATTGCACCCTGCGGAACAGTAAGCGAATCTGGCGAAGTTGAGAAATAAATGTTTGATGCACTTTTTAAACCTACTGCTTGGTTTAAAAAGTCGTACTGATTTAAGTACATGGTTAAAATCTCATCTTTGGTATACACCCGTTCCAATCGCAAGGCAATTACCCACTCTTGTAGTTTTTGACCTATACGTTCAAACATGCCAACCTTTTCATAGTCTCGGGTAAACTGTAACTTCGCCAATTGCTGAGTAATCGTGCTGCCCCCACCCTCTGATCCCATCGATACTGCTGCTCTTACCAAACTTCTTGTATCAATTCCGTTGTGCTCTCTAAAACGAACATCTTCTGTTGCTAACAAGGCATCTATAACATGTGGCGGTATTTCTTGAAAAGATATGTCTGACCGGTTTTCCTTGTAAAAAGCTCCGATTGATGTGCCATCAGAAGCGTAGATTTGAGAGGCTAAACCTACCTTTGGATTAGCCAAAGTTGCAATATTAGGAAGGTCACTGTACAAAACAACTCCCAAAATACAGGTAAATAAAATCCATGGCAACATACCTAAACACCAAAAAACTATCGCGTATTTTTTATTTTTTTCTGGTGTGTTTTCCATATGCTCTGCTTAACGTAATTATCAACGTAAAATTTGTATCATCAAAACTATACTATCTAATTCGCCTTCGCGAAATAATTATTTATTTTTTCAGCAATTTTTTCACCTACGACTTGTTCAATTTCTTTCGTTGAGGCTAATTTAATTCTTGAAACAGAAGAAAAATGTTGAAGTAATTTCTCAATTGTTTTTTTTCCAACGCCTGCGATATTTTCTAGTTCAGAATGAATCGCTCCTTTGCTTCTTCGCTGTCTGTGCTTGCTCAATCCGTATCTGTGCGCTTCATTGCGCAAATGTTGAATGATCTTCAAACTCTCGCTGCGTTTGTCGAGGTATATGGGAATGCTGTCGCCCGGGAAAAAAATTTCTTCCAAACGTTTTGCAATTCCAATAACCGCGATCTTTCCACGTAAACCTAACAAATCCAATGACTCCATAGCCGAAGAGAGCTGTCCCTTTCCACCATCAATAATCAACAACTGCGGCAGCGGCTGTTCTTCTTGAATCAATCGCGCATACCTTCTGTAAACGGCTTCCCGCATGGAAGCAAAATCGTCGGGACCCACAACAGATTGAATGTTGAAGATGCGGTAATCCGATTTGCTTGGTTTCGCATTTTTGAAAACCACACAAGCACTCACCGGATTCGTCCCTTGAATGTTCGAGTTGTCGAAACACTCTATGTGAACAGGGTATTCCGGGAGGCGCAAATCTTTTTTCATGGTTTCCAGGATGCGCTGTGTGTTCCGCTCTGGGTCAAGGAAAGCCGCTCGCTTGCGTGCTTCCAACAAGAAATGATTCGCGTTCTTCAAAGAAAGTTCGACTAACTTTTTCTTATCTCCACGCTGCGGAACATGGAGCTCCAATCCAGGAATTTTTTCATGTATATCGAAGGGAATAAGTGCCGATTTCGCCTGACTCTTCATACGTTCACGGAACGAACGAATAACGAAAGCCAGCACCTCTTCGTCTGTCTCATCGAGTTGTCGAACCACCTCAGCCGTGTAAACATGCACAATACTTCCGCGCATGATGTGCATGTAATTCGCGTAAATGCTCTGCGCGTCAGATGCAATGGAAAAGACTTCTACATTGTCAATGTCTGTATTCACAATGGTCGACTTCGCTTGGAAGTTTTCCAACGTTTGAATGCGCTCTTTCAACTGCTGTGCTTGCTCGAATTTCTGTTCGGAGGCCAAGTGCAACATATCCTTCTTCAAATTTTTCACGGCCTCTAAATATTCCCCTTTGATAATTCGCTTGATGTGCTGAACACCTTGCTGATAGTCTTCTTCACGCTGCTTTCCCACACAAGGGCCTAAGCAATTTCCTAAGTGATATTCCAAACAAACCTTGAATTTTTTCGCTTGAATATTCGCCTTCGAAAGATTCAACGTGCAGGTTCGAAGGGGGTACAATTCCTTAATTAAATCGAGTATCGAATACAGCGATTTCCCGGAAGTATATGGACCGAAATAGGTAGAACCGTTGTTTAAAATTTGACGTGTACTCTGCACACGCGGAAAGGGTTCATTCTTAATCACAATGCTCGCGTAAGACTTGTCGTCCTTCAACAAAATGTTATAACGCGGCTTGAACTTTTTAATGAGTGAATCTTCCAACAGCAAGGCATCGGATTCCGTTTCAACAACCGAATACTTAATGTCGCGAATTTTCTTGACCATCAATTTCGTCTTGATGCTCTCGTATTTATTCTTGTTGAAATAACTCGTCACACGATTCTTCAACACCTTCGCTTTCCCCACATACAAAATGGATCCGTTCTCTTCGAAGAACTGATAGACGCCCGCTTTTTCTGGCAAAGCCTTCAAAATACTTTTGATGTGATCGGAAACTTCCACAACACAAATATCGGCATATCTTCGCCACAATGAATTTTGTAACAGGCGCAACCGGTTTAATTGGAAGTCATCTTGTTCTTCGATTGGCTGAAGAAGGAATGCCTGTTTCTGCTTTGTTTCGAAATGAAATCGGCAAATCCGAAGTGTTCAACTTGTTTCAATTTTATGGAAAAGAAAACCTCTATACTCAGATTCAATGGGTGAAAGGAGATGTTGAAGATGCGGACGCCATGTATGATTTAACGGAGGGAATGGAAATCGTTTTTCATTGCGCTGCCATTGTTTCATATCATAAGAAAGACGCTTCGCGCATGTTGGAAGTGAATATTAATGGTACAAAAAACCTGGTGAATGCATGTGTTGAAAATGAAGTGAAGCACTTGATTCATGTCAGTTCAATTTCTGCATTGGGTGATTCAAAAGGAGAAATCATTGATGAAGAAACCCCACGCGATTTCAACGATTATCATTCAAATTATTCGAAGGGAAAATATCTTTCTGAACAGGAGGTTTGGCGCGGAATTCAAGAAGGTCTGAATGCGACTATTTTGAATCCGGGTGTCATCTTCGGTCCGAACAAGTGCACACGCAGTTCCGGAACCATGATTGCTCGGATTGAAAAAGGCCTTCCGGCCTTGCCCGCGGGAGGAAGCGGGATTGTTTCTGTCTTGGACGTGGTGGAAGTCATGATTCGCGCAGCAAAACAAGAGCCCACCAATGAACGCTACATTCTCTGCGCAGAAAATGTTCGCATGTCGGAACTCTTTACAAAAATTGCCGACGCCCTTCAAGTTAAAATTGGAAAAAACATTGCGAAGAAGTGGCAGATCACGCTTTTGTTTTATGTGGAAGCACTTGTGGAAATATTCACTGGGAAACGTGCCACTATTACGCGCGAGATCATTCGAAACTACGATGAGGTGAAACAATTCGATGGGAGCAAAGCCACACGCGTTTTCGCATTTGAATACCGAAATACTTTTTCAAGCATTAAAGATACCATTAGGTATTACAAGATTCTATCGAAAGGTGCTTCGCAAGGTGAATAGCAAAGAAAAAACCCTTTCAACCATAGCTGAAAGGGCTTCTTAAACCAAACCTCAAAACCTAAATCGTATTATCTGTCGGCGTAAATCCAAACGCCAAGCTGGATGTTTATGTTTATTTTCATAGTTATTCTCTTTTCTTTTAACAAAAATGCAAAAGAGTCTCAGTCCAAATATTTCGAATAAAGGAAAGGCCCCGATAAACTGATTATCGGGGCCTTTGCATTCACAATAGGTGTCTGTTATTCGACAAGAAGCATCTCAACCCGACGGTTTCTTGCTTTGCCCTCATCAGTATCATTCGGAGCAATTGGTCTATCTGGACCAAAGAACAAAATTTCAAATCGATCTATTGCAATACCCTTGCCTGAAAGGTAATTCTGAACCGATTCGGATCTGCGCTTCGAAAGCAAGATATTGGCATCGCGATATCCAACATTATCTGTATGACCAGAAATACGAAGTTTCCAGTTTGGATTCGCTGTCATAAGCACAGCCAATTCATTCAAACTAGAATATGAACTTGAGAGAATGACATCACTGTTGCTCATGTATTCAAGGTTCTCGAACGCCTTTTTCATAACTTCCTTTTCTTCGGCTTTCAGAATAATCTCTTCGGCTTCCCTCGCAAATCGGAAGAAACCATCGAGCTCTCTGTAAGCGTTTTTACCACGAAGATTTGGTGCGGTAACAAAAACAGTTCTAACAGTGTCAGAATTGTATCCTTCCAACTTGAACTTCGCCGTTTTGGTGTCAATATTTTTTCCATAACTGTAAACCCCGCCACCTTGAGTTACTTTCTCAATTTTAGTGTCCACATTGAAATGAGTTAGCTCAGCAGCTGGACAACCCTTCAATTCAGCAATTCCGTAAACAGTAGGGCAAGCGTCTACTTTGTCAATGATGTTGTCTCCGTCTGTGTCTGGGCAACCATTGTATTTTACTAATCCTTTGGTATCTGGACAATCGTCTACACGATCCATAACACCATCTGAATCACGGTCTGGGCAACCGTTGAAAATAGCCAAGCCTTTCTCAGTCGGACAATCGTCTTTCGAATCGCCTATTCCATCTCCGTCTGTATCGGGACAACCTTTCAATTCCACTACTCCAGCGACTTCAGGACATTCGTCTTTAGAATCTGAAACACCGTCTCCATCAGTGTCTGGGCAGCCTTGGAACTTAGCCAAACCAGGAAGATCCGGACAATCGTCGTCCTGATCAAATATTTGATCGCCATCACGATCAGGACAGCCATTATACTGAACCAATCCTTTATCATCTGGACAATCATCTGTGCGGTCCATAACTCCGTCAGAATCCCGGTCTGGACAGCCGTTGAAATTCGCCAAGCCTTTTTCATCGGGACAATCGTCTTTCGAATCTGTGATTCCGTCGCTATCGCGATCTGGACAGCCTTTTAATTCTATAACGCCAGCTGCATCCGGACAATCATCTTTTAAATCTGTAACACCGTCTCCGTCCTTATCCGGACAGCCGTGAAGTATAGCCAATCCCGGAACGTCTGGACATTCATCGGCTTCATCTCGGATGTGATCACCATCACGGTCAGGACAACCACGAAACTCCCATGTCCCCGGATCCTTGATACACTGATCCTTTCGATCTGAAACTTTGTCGTTGTCGCGATCTTTAATGCGTTTGTAAGCAATAGGAATTCGAACCATCACATAGGCGTCAAGTCCGGAAATGTCCTTCGTCCCAAATCCGTCTCCACGAAGGAACGCACGATAGGGATACATGCTGCTTGTTCCGAAAGTAACAGGCCCAAGGCGCACTGCAAGACCGGTGCGAGTTCCCATTAGACTATTGTAACTGAATGGGATTGAAACTCCGGCAATGCGGTGATCCCATCTTGGAGTAATTGAGATGGTTGTGAAATCGTGAATTTTGTTCGGGTTTGAATTAAAACCGAAAGCAATGAAGTTCGTTTGATTGATGTACAAGTCCCTCCAAATGTGATAGTCTATTTGTGTACTGAAGGCCGTTG
>JBIKVX010000053.1:0-9830 GCA_044356625.1 Flavobacteriales bacterium
AGTCCTTTCGGATCCAATTCATTCGGATCAATAAATACACGCTCAGCACCGCGCATACCTTTCTTCACATAGCAAACGGCTTGAGGTTGAAGACCGGTGTTCTTCCAGAAAAAATAATAATCGCCATGCTTATCGGGAGCACTTACTTTTTCAAAATTGAAAATGGAGGTGTAGCGCTCGCGAATTTCCGGGCGCATTTTTTCGGCACTTAAATACGTTTCTGTAAGCGCTTGCTCATCTTTCACCCACTGCATGGTGCGTTCGCTGCCATCGTCTTCAAGACCGTAAAACGGATCGTAAATTTTCGAACCGAAAAATCCGAATGTGGTGTCTTGAATGTTTTTGTTTTGGGGTTGTTGAATTTGCATAACGGCGTTTTCTTGTTTGCAAGCTGCGAGAAAAGCGAGGCATGCGATGGTGAAATATTTTTTCATTTTACTCTTCAATGAAGTTTAAGTTTTTCCCGAAGGTCTCGGGCAAATAGGCAAGCGCAATAGCCGCAATTCCAATGGTTACTCCGCCTATGAGTAAGGCGCTATTGATGACTCCGAAAGTGGGTTCTATGTATTTGAACGTTAAGACTATTGGGACGGTAGAACCACGCACGAAGTTCGGAACGGTAGAAGCTACGGTAGAACGTATGTTCGTTCCGAATTGTTCAGCAGCATTCGATACAAACAATACCCAATAACCTGTGGTGGCGCCAAGCAGAGCGGCTAATGCGTAAAACGTGTTTACAGAATGATGGTGCACGAGTAAGAAGTAGAGACTTATAATAACGGTAGTGCCGAGATAGAAGAAGATGATTTTTTTTCTGCTTTTCATGAACTGACTAATAAATCCGGAAATGAGATCTCCTCCTGAAAGCCCGAGATAACAGAAGATGATACACGTGGTTGGATCAACGGTTCCGTCGACCTCTAACACCGTTGCGAACTTGTCTGAAAATTTAATGAGTAGTCCAACGCAGAACCAAACAGGTAAGCCAATAGCGATGCACGATAGATAGCGTAGTAGGCGGTCTTTCGTTTTGAAGAGCATGAAGAAATTTCCGCGTTGCACTTTCTGTTTTTCCACCTTGTCGAACATTTCGCTTTCAAAAGTTTGAAAGCGCATGAATAAGAGAAGGAGACCGAGGCATCCGCCAATGATGTAGGACATCTGCCACGATTCTAATCCGAGCATGGTGAATTGAAGCTTGTGAATACCAACTGCGGCAACTGCTCCGAGGGCGCCCATTGTTACAATGATCATGGTGCCGATGCCTCGTTTTTCCTTTGACATTGATTCGTTAATCAGGGTAACCGCAGCGCCTAATTCTCCTGCAAGTCCAATTCCAGTTATAAATCGAATGATAGAATAAGCTTCAACATTTGTAACGAAGGCATTCGCGATGTTGGCTAATGAATAAATTAGAATGGATCCAAAAAGTATTTTCTTTCTTCCTCTCTTGTCGCCGAGAATTCCCCAGATGAGTCCACCAAGAATGATTCCGGACATTTGCCAAAGGAAGAGGCTGTAGTCGTATGTCTTAATAAGATTTTCATCGGTGATGCCTATTCCTTTTAAGCTTTCTTTACTTACAATGTTGAAGAGTTGAAGGTCGTAGATATCTACAAAATATCCGAGAGAGGCAACCAGTATGGTTAGTCCTAATTTTTTATCAAATGATTTTGGCATGAAGGCAAGACTTATTTGTCTTGCAAGATACTATTGGAATGATTACGAAGTAATCTTTGGTCTTCTAAAGGGAAGAAGAATTTTTCATTCCATCCTTGGTTTGTCCACTCCATCATGGAAACAGTTTCAATGGTCCAGGTTTCTTCGAGGGAAAGTTGAAGGGCTTTCGATTTGGCATTTTCAAACTCATCCGTTGTCCAATTGTTCCTAACTAAAGCTACTTCAGCTTTCGGGAATTCAAACGAAACTGGTGAGTGCGCAAAGTTGTTCCAATCAATAAGGACTTCAATAATTGTATTTTGAAGTTCTTCCAATGCAATGCTTGGTTCAGGCAGAAATGAAATTTGTTTAAAAACAGTGTTGAATCCAATTTTTTTTAGCGACAACTTTAAACTTGTGATGTTGTGTAAAGCTTTTTGCAATGCGTTTCCCAATTCAAATACACCATCTTCATCTGTGTTAAACTGAAAAGATAAAGGAAGGTATACAGGTTTGACAATGGCTTCGAGATTCCGAGGCGCAAGAAGTTTCCCTTGAATTGCGCGTGTTTTCAACTCCTCAGGAAGACTGGGCTTAAGTGCTATGAAGTAAAAATTACTGTGGGACATTCTTACCCAAATTTACAACCAAATAATTGCACAAACAATAAAAACGCCGATTATGACTAAATAATACCAAACATCTACGAACCAAGGAAAATACTCTTTGTAGAACTCTTTGAATTTTGATTCCATCAATTGAAGACGAAAAGGTATACGCTAAGAACTGAGAGTGTAAACAGAACCCATTTTTTAGTGCGAATATCCATAGTGTTGTGAATTAGTGTTTGTCAAAAAGAAGGTTTTCTTCCATGTTATTTACATAAGATTTGAATGGTTTTCAATAGGAGATTGTTAATTGCATGTAAAAGCAAATCCATTAAGATGTAAATTTGTTGGCGTGAGGATAAATATGCAATGTAAAAAATATTCAGTGGCTGTTTTGCTATGTCTTGCTATGACATTGGTAGGTTGCGCCACATATAAGTCTCAACTTCAAGATGCCAAAGAATATGAAGAAGCACATTTGTATTCAAAAGCATTGAGTCTCTATTCGGAGCTGCTTGAAAGAAATGAAACGAAAGAGGCTCTGATTGGAAAGAAACGTGTTGTGGAAGCTATTATTCGTGAAAATTATGACGGGCCTATACGATTGCTGTGTATGCAAGGGAAACTTTACGAAGCAGATATGTTGTATTTTGAGCTTTCTGATTTCATTGAAAAAAACAAGGTCTTGGATGTGAAGGAACCGTTTGGGCTTAAAGAATTCATTCATCAAGCGAAACAAACGTATTGTGACGATTTGTACAAAAAGGCCGAAGCTGATGTTCTTGCTTTCAATTATGATGCTGCTAAAGAAAAGTTGAGAATTATACGAAATGTGTTCTACAACTTTCCGAATGCAGCATACTTGGAGAGTCTGTGCGATCTTTATCCGAATTATTATTTAGCGAATAAGTCTTTGCAAGAAGGTCGCCTTCGCGATGCATTCAAGGCATTAAAGAAGATTGAACTGATAGACCCATCTTTCAGAGACTCAAAGCAAATGCTTGATTCTTGCTTGAAAGAGGGGCGAATTAGTGTTGCTTATGTATCCATTGACCGCTCGAATGTAAATGACGATGTTGAAAAGGAAATGGGTGCGCTAATTGTTCAGTCTTTATTGGAAAATAAAGATCCTTTTTTAGTTTTGTTAGACCGTGATTACACTTCGAAATTATTGGAAGAACAAAAGCTAGGAATGTCTGGACTCTATGACGAAAAGACGTTGATTCAAGCTGGGAAATTGGTTGGAGCTAAGTATATGCTATTGGGAGAAATTATTGAGTATTCGGCTGATCAAAAGTTGAATGATTATGGATTTAAAAAAGGGTTTTTAGGAAAGACCATAGGCGATCCTAAGGTTAAGTATCGTCAATGGAATAAGAAGTATTCGATTCAAATGAAATACAGAATAAGTATGGTCGATTCTGAGACTGGCGAGACAATTTTCAATGCTATCTATCCGCTAAATAGGATAAATGAATTAGAATGGGCGGAATACAATGGCGATTACAAGATGGTTTATCCGGGTAACTGGAATTGGGAGGTATTAAGAACGAGTGATGACTATGTAGATATTTCGAAGTACGTTGAGCTTCAAAATTTATTCAAAAAAAAACCAGTTGGTAATGAACTAAATGAAATGCGCACGAACTTCTTAATTGAGCTTTCTGGGCTGGTAAAAAGAGGGTTGGAAACAAAAATTATTGAGTTAATTCCTTAGGAAGATAACTGCTCGTGAATTGTTATAATTTGTTTCAAAACGCAGTCAGAATTATTATTTTGAATTCGAAAGATATTATCAGCTGGGAAAGAATCATTTGATTTCTGAATGATATCCCGCTTGGTGAACTCGTATTCAGTTAACCCGCTTCGCTGAATGACGCGTTTCATTCGCGTTTCTCTTCCCGCAAAGACTTCAATTAACCAATCGCAATTTTCTTTTTGGAAGGAATTGGCTAAGGCCGCTTCGCGGATAATGTATTTTGAATTTTGTTTTACTTTCCAATGAATGAATTCGTTCTGAACAAAAGCGTGAATAAGGGTTTCAAGGCGAAGCCTTTTTTCAGCATTTGAAAAAATAATACTGGCAATTTGAGTCGTCCAATTGTCTTTCGAAAAATCTATTTCATTTACTTCCGTTGGACCTTCCTTCGGACCTTTCGTAGAATCTTCCTCAGGACCTTTCTCCGAACCTAGAATTTCTCTAACTTCATTTTGAATGGATGGAAGGAGGTATGCTTTCTTCGCCACTTCGTCTGAATTGAAAACAGGAATTCCCAGGGCAGCGAATGCCTTCGCGACGGTTGATTTTCCCGATCCGATATTTCCTGTTAATCCAACGACTTGCATAGAAAAAATAATTCAAGCTAACAAAACGAAATGTATCTTTGCCGCATGTCAAAAGTAAACGAAGTTCTTATTGCCCCGTCGGTTTTATCAGCCGATTTTGCAAATCTTCAACGGGATATTGAGATGATCAATGATTCGGCTGCAGATTGGTTTCATGTAGATGTAATGGACGGAATGTTTGTTCCGAATATTTCTTTCGGAATGCCTGTCATTAAGGCTCTAAAGAAACACGCTACTAAACCTTTGGATGTTCATCTGATGATTGCACAACCTGAGAGATATATTTCAGATTTCAAGGCTGTGGGAGCCGATATATTAACTGTTCATGCTGAAGCTTGTACCCATTTGCACAGAACCATTCAAGCCATTCAAGCAGAGGGGATGAGGGCAGGTGTTGCCCTAAATCCACATACACCACTAAGCGCAATCGAGGAGGTTTTAGAAGATGTTGATTTAATTTTAATCATGTCCGTTAACCCTGGATTTGGTGGACAGCAGTTTATTGAAAATACCTATTCAAAGCTCGAGCGTTTGAAAGCGATGTTGGCTAATGTGACGAATAAACCAGCCATTGAAGTAGACGGCGGTGTGAATGCGACAAATGCTCCAAAGCTAAAAGCTGCTGGAGCAACTGCGTTGGTCGCTGGAAACTTTGTATTTTCAAGTTTCAATCCAACAACAACTATTCAAGAATTAAAAATGTCTGTCAATGGCTAAGAAAAATAGTGGAGTGAATTTGTTCAAGTTCCGTGTGATCATGGATACTGAACAGGATGTATTTCGTGATATTGAAATTGAAACAGAATCGAATTTTGATTCTTTGCACAAAGCATTGCTTGACGCTTTCGATTTTGAACAAGGAGAAATGGCGAGCTTTTATTTGAGCGATGAGGAGTGGAGTAAGGGCTTGGAGATTTCGTTGATGGACATGGGTGGAGTGGATGAAGATTCGCTATCCATGTCGACAACCATTCTTTCAGATATGGTGATGAAGCCGGGCGATAAAATATTATATGTGTATGATTTCATGCGCATGTGGATTTTTTACATTGAATTGGTAGAGGTGAAAAAGGACAAACCAAGTACTATTTATCCGCGAGTTGCACTTGCCTTTGGTGATGCGCCTTCGCAGGATAGTAAAGAGTTTCAGGACATGTTCGAGTCGGATATTGTTGGTGGTGCAGCGGTTGCAGGAACAGAATTGGAAGAAGATGAGGAGGATGAGTTTGGCGAAGACGATTCGATATTTGATGAAGATGAATTCGACGGATCTTACACCTACGATAATGAATAAGAATCTTATGTTTGCATTTTTTATTTTGTTTGCTTCGTGTGAAGACAAAGAGCGCAAAGTGACTTCAAATTTATTGAATTTCCCTTCAGCTGAGAATGGAGAAGTGCAAGGAGACTTGCCGGAGATTTCTTTTGATGAAGGTGAATTTAATTTTGGCCGTGTTGCTGTAGGAGAAAAAATCGTGCACACTTATTCGTTTACAAATAAGGGTAAGGCAGATCTTCAAATAGCACAGGTGACGCCAAGTTGCGGTTGTACAACCCTTAAGGATTGGCCGAAAGAACCCATCGCACCGGGTAAGTCTGGAGTAATTACGGTTGAATTTAACAGCGCTGGATTTTCAGGGAATATTGAAAAAAGCATTCAAGTGGCTACAAATGGAATACCTCGAGATTACTATTTGAAATTGAAAGGTGAGGTTTCTGGACAAGCACTAGACGCTGCTAGACCAGGTGTTGAAATGGATCGGTTGAAGTAGTTTATTTCAGCGACAATAATTGAGTACATTTGCAACTTAAAATATAAAACAAAATGATTTTTTTACAAGACCCAGCGCAGGAAGGTATGATGCCCATGTTATTAATGATGGGAGGTATGTTCGTTATCATGTATTTTTTCATGATTCGTCCTCAAATGAAAAAGGCGAAAGAAGCGAAAAAGTTTCAAGAGAGTATTGGTGTTGGCGACAAGATTGTTACCGTAGGTGGAATTCACGGTAAAGTAGTGGAAGTTGATGACACCACGGTTGTTATTGGCTTAGACCAAGGACGCATGCGTATTGAGAAGGCCGCTTTAAGTGCAGATCGAACTGTAGTTGAAGGCCAACAGAAGTAAGAAATATTAAATCATTAAAAAGGCCGCATTCGCGGCCTTTTTTTGTTGTCTTATCTTAAAGTTAGTACTTCTTTTTCTTGGCACCACCTTCTTTGAATTTCCATCCGCCAGCACGTCCGCTTGAACTTCCTGCTGAGCTGCCCGCAGAACTTCCTGCTGAACTTCTTTCTCCGCTAGAACGTCTTTCACCGCCTGCAGAACTGCGCTCACCAGCAGCACTTCTGTCAGATCCACCAGTGCGAGGCCCACGATCACGGTTGTATCCGCCACCTGAACTTCTCTCACCACCGCCTGAACTTCTTTCGCTACTGCCACGGTTTTCATATCCGCCACTGTAGCTCTTGTTGCCACGCATGCGAACACGGCCGATACCCGCTTCTTGATTTCCACGTGATTCAACACGAATAGATCGTCCGCGGTATTTTACTCCAGCATTGAACACTTCCAGTACTTTGTCGTAAGACGCAGTGCGCACTTCAAACAATGAGAAGGTGTCTTTTAAATCAGACCATGGAATCTCTTGCTCACTTACTCCTGTTGCTTCAGCAATATAGGTCTTCAGTGTATTGAAAGTAAATTGATCCTTCTTTCCGACATTGATATACATCCTCACAACACCTGGTGTTGCTCCGCGAGCATCACCACGAGAAGCATCGACATTCAAGTCTGGTGCGTTCTTGTAATACTCTAAGAAACGGTTGAATTCAGTAGAAATAAAATGCTGAATCACATCCTCTTTTGTAAAACTTTCAAAAGATTCGTAGACAGCTGGTAAATATTTCCCAATACTACCTTGATTAACTTCTGTTTCTTTCACACGATTAACCAAGTGAAGCAATTGCTTCTCACAAACATCTGCAGGCGTAGGAAGTGTTCCCTTCGTAAATGTTGTTTGAATAATTTTCTCCAATTGCTTAATTCTGAAGTTTTCCTTCATGTTAATTAAAACAATGCTAATTCCTTTCTTTCCAGCACGAGCCGTACGTCCACTTCTGTGTGTGTAGTTCTCGATTTCGTCAGGAAGGTTGTACTGAATAACGTGTGTAACGTCGTTCACATCAATACCACGCGCAGCAACGTCTGTCGCTACAAGCATTTGAAGTGTGCGGTTACGGTAACGCTTCATTACGTTGTCACGCTGTGCTTGAGACAAGTCACCGTGAATTGAATCTGCGTTGTATCCGTCTTTGATCAAAGCTTCAGAAACAGATTGTGTTTCAGCTTTGGTTCTACAAAATACAATTGCGAAAATATCAGGATTAAAATCGGCAAGTCTTTTCAATGCCAAGTACTTATCGCGTTGGTGAGTCACATAATAAACGTGTTCAATGTTCTCATTACCTGAGTTTTTACTTCCAACAGTAATTTCTACAGGGTTGGTCATGTAGTTACGAGCAATGCGCGAAACTTCAGCAGGCATAGTAGCCGAGAACAACCACGTGTGCTTCGTCTCTGGAGTTTCAGATAAAATTGCATCTAAATCTTCTTTGAATCCCATGTGAAGCATTTCATCTGCTTCATCTAGAACTACAAAGTCAACAGCACTTAAATCAATAACTCCGCGCTCAATTAAGTCTAAGGTTCTTCCAGGAGTACCTACTAAGATTTGTGCGCCGCGTTTGATTTCGCGAATTTGAGTTTCAATGCTTGCTCCACCGTATACAGGAACTACGTTCGCTCCGGTTGTGTGTGCAGAATAGCGTTGAATGTCTTTCGCAATTTGAACACACAACTCGCGAGTTGGTGCTAGAATGAAAGCTTGCGTTTTTTTGTTTTGAAAGTCAAGAAGCTCTAACAATGGAAGTCCGAACGCTGCGGTCTTTCCTGTTCCCGTCTGCGCTAGTGCAACAACGTCTGTTGTGCCTGTAAGCATGTGCGGAATAGCTTGTTCTTGAATTGGTGTTGGGGTCTCAAACCCCATTTCAGCGATAGCTGAAACTGTGGTCTTCGATAGACCAAGTTCTTGAAATGTTGTCATATATTTTATTTAGTCGCCCGATGTCGGATTGAATTCGACGACCGTATTCCCTGAGCTAAATTCTGTTTACGCCAACAGAAAAAGGAAATGTGATAGTTAAACCCGCCCCTTAAAGGCGGTGCAAATATACTACTTTTATTAACAATTGTGTATAAAAAAGTAAAGGCGCTGATATTCAGCGCCTTGTGTGTTAGTAAAATGGGGATTACTCTCCTTCCGTTACTTCAGCTTCTTCCACCTGAGCTCCAAACATGAAAAGTGCAGCAGCAAAATCACATTCGATTTCAAACAATTCAACCATGATCGAATTGTACATTTCAGGAGTGTCTAATTCAGTGTTGTCGTATTTCATTTCCATTTTAGAAATGCAACGCAAGAACTGCCCATTGTCATCGCCTAAGCTCTGCATCCACTGCATGTCTTTCGCTGCTTTTTCGGGATTGTTAGTAACAAAGGTGAGCAGAGCAGCATTGAATTCTTCGTCTGTTTCGGCTATTAATTTGAAGCTAATGATTTCGCGGAATTCTGGACTAACGTTGTTTTTAATGATGTTTGAACATTCACAAATGTCTATTGCAGCTCTACGTTCAAGAGATTGCGCACTTGTGTTATTGTTGAATAAGCAAGCCAATGCGAGGATAAGAATACAGATTGTTTTTTTCATTTTTCAGCGTTTTGTGTTTCTGGTTCGCCTTTGATGCGGTTCAACGCAAGCTCCTTAGCGAAGTCTATAAATACTTTGTATGCTTGTGTAAAGGTAAAACGGTCTTCGAAAGTTTTGTAAATAATATTTCGTCTAGCCATACCATTCAGCAACGTTCTTCTGCTTTCATTGTCGCGTAAAGTCTTATTGCTTTCTATCAAATCAATGAAAGAACTATTCATGAAGTAACCGTCGATTTCTTCAAATGTAAATTCATTGAAGTCGAAAGACTCTATGAAATTACGTCCGTCGCGATCCAATTCATAGCTTAAGATTGCAATAAAAATACTTACATCGCGCGAGAAATTCTCTTGCGTGTCTTTGCTCAATAGGTAAGAGAATTCTGGCTTCATGATTAATTCAAGATCGAAAGAAATCTTGAAAAATTCAATGTAAAACGATTCGTTT
>JBIKVX010000268.1:0-2805 GCA_044356625.1 Flavobacteriales bacterium
CTTGTCGTAACTCACCACGTAATAGTAATCCGCTGGTGGAAGCGGTTCGTTGTTGAGTGTTCCTCTCCAAGGATTCGCGTAACCATTCGATTCGAAAACCAATTGTCCATATCTATTCACGACTTGAACGTGCGCGGCAGAGTATCCGTCTAATCCCCCGATAACCCATGTGTCGTTCGAGCCATCGCCATTCGGCGTAATCGCATTCGCAATGAAAATACATCCGTCCTTTAAAGGAACAAATACACTTCGCCTGTATATACAATTGTTCGCATCGGTTACTTCCACACGGTAATTTCTATTCCCAACAAGTCCAGTTGCGAGAGGCGTCTGCTGCGCTTGCGCGTCGTTCCATAAAAAACTAAACGGTCCATTTCCACCTTGAAGAAGAGCTTCAGCGGTACCGTCTAAATTATTGAAACACGACTCTTCCGTTGATGTGGTATTGAAATTCAAGTTGGAAGGAAATGTAGATTCAACCGAAATGACTTCATCGATGGAACAACCCGCATCGTCTTCCACATGAATGGAAATTGTTCCAACTCCAAGGTTGGCCAATTGATATTCAACAACTGATTGCGGAAGGACCTCGAAATTTCCATTTCCAATGGTTATGAGTAACGATCCGGTTCCTCCTGAAAAAACGAGATTCCCGCTGCCGTCTTCATATTCGTAACACGTTGGCTCAACAATAACACTTTCAATTTGAAGTGAATCTGGATAAATCAATTCGAAAGGAAGTTGAAACCAACATCCGTTTCCGTCTGAAACAACAAGGGTATCTGCTCCTCCACATAAATTCGTCATAGTTCCAGAAGACACGCCAGAAGCTCCGTTTGAAAGAAGTTCGAACGAGTAATTCCCTACTCCTCCATTTGATGAATAGGCAATGGCTCCTGTGCATTGATTCGCGCAAACGAGATCTGTTTGTTGAGTGAGTAATGCTTGCAGTGCAGTCGGCTCTTCCAATAAAACACTGTTCGAAGCTATGCATCCGTTTTCATCAACCACTTGAACATTCACAATTCCCGCATCTAAATTCATTAAAGTAAATGGAAGGAGCGAGCTTGTGGAAAGTTCTGTTAATGAACCTGATCCGCCTGAACCTGAAATTTCAATACTTCCAGAAGCATCTTGAAAACACGTGAGATTATTTCCAATTAACTGAACACTCGGCGGAATGAATTCTAAAATTGAAAAAATATTCGTGGTATCTCGACATCCGAAATTATCGGTTGAATGAATGACAAACGAACCTGCGCTTGGCGCGTTGAAAGAACAACTCCCGTCCATTGAATTTGAAGTGGCGAGTGGCGCATTCAATGAAGTGTTCCACAATTCATAGGTTACAGGAACATTTCCACCAGCATTCAAATTAATTTCTTGAGATTCTGTTGTGCATCCAGATTGTGTTACAGTTGCCGTTTGTGCGAAGGGATTCGTGATACATGGATTGTTAAAACATCCTTCAACCACTTCGGTTTGAAAAGCCGAACCTGCACCGGAATAATTTTCAAAATACTGAACACCCATTTTCACACAAAGGTTTCCACATGTGGTGAACCTTCCAACTAAAATTTTATTTCCGCTACTCAATAAAACTGAAGGGTCATTCGGCACGCGGAAAAACAAAGTGTTCGAAAGCGATAAAGTTGAACTTCCTGTTTCCCAAGCATTCAATGCATTGTTCTCGGAAGTGACCTGGTACAAGTGATTGCTTGAAGCGTTACAATTACTTCCAATTGCAAATCGACTGTCCCATTCAAGTGCAGGATTCGTCGTGTAATCAGCGCAATTAATTCCTTCAGAAAAATAACTTCCATTTATATGTTGAAAGAAATTGCAGTCGGAAGAAAGCTGAACGATGAAGTTCGGATTGCTCAGCAATCCCCCGCCTATGGCAGTTAATCGGTAATTGGAAGTTGAAAAGGAAACGTAAACATCGTAGGTGACATATCCCGTAAGATCTGTCCCTTCAACAATTCCATAGTGGGCAGTATAATCGGCAACGAGGGAAACCTGCGCCATCGAAACACTCGTCACAAGGGCAAGCACAAAGACTTGTACGACTTGAAATAAATTCCACCGCCTTTTCATTGACGATAAATTTAGAGAAGGAAAACTTAATACGAAAGGACTTTGTCCAATGTTGTTCTCAATCGATTGTTAGCCATGAAATTGATTTCCAATCCCGCATTAAATGGAATAGGAGTATCTAAACTTGCACATCGCGTAACAGGCGCATCTAAGTATTCAAAGCATTCTTCGGTAATGCGTGAAGCCAACTCCCCGCCTATTCCACCTGTAAGTGAATCTTCGTGCAACACAACAACGCGTCCTGTTTTCTTTACTGAAGTCATTATTGTTTCGTAATCCAACGGCGCTAACGTGCGCAAGTCAATCAATTCAATTCCTGCATATTTCTCTTCCTTCAACACTTCCATTCCCCAGTGAACACCGAGGCCGTAGGTTACTAATGTTAATTTCTCTCCAGCTGAAACTATGCGTGCTTTTCCGAATGGAAGCGTGTAATATCCTTCAGGAACCTCTTCTTCAATACTTCTGTAAAGCATTTTGTGTTCGAAGAATAATACAGGATTCGGATCTTCAAACGATTGACACAACAATCCTTTCGCGTCGGAGGGAAATGCAGGATATGCGATTTTCAATCCGGGAGTATGGAAGAACCAAGCTTCGTTACTCTGACTGTGGAAAGGTCCAGCAGCCGCACCACCGCCTGTTGGCATGCGCACGACAACGTCTGCATTTTCCGCCCAACGGTAATGAAGCTTTGCTAGGTTGTTT